>JAWLFY010000085.1:0-20883 GCA_041685355.1 Pirellulaceae bacterium
AGCGGACGCGGACTCCGAGCCGGCGGAAATTTCGGAAACTCCCGCGGCTTCCGGTGCGAACGCGAGTCCGGCCGCGAAACCGAAGACGCCGGCCCGAGCGGCGGCGTCGCCGCCAACGAAGTCGTCGGCGGTTTCGGACGAGCCGGAAGGGCTTTCGACCGGCAGCCCCGCGATCGCGGCGGGGCCGGCGATCCGTCGCTTCGCCCGCGAAGTCGGGGTCGACTTGAGTTCGGTCCGGGGCAGCGGGGAGGGCGGGCGGATCACGCGGGAGGACGTGTTGGCGGTGGTCCGTTCCGCGAACCAAGCGGCCCGAACGGGGGCGTCGGAATCGCGACCGTCGGCGCCGGCGAGCGGTGGCGATCCGGCACCGGCAGCCGAGGCGACCCCTGGCGAGGCGTCGCGGCCGGGGACCGCCGACTCGGACGACTACGGACCGATCCGCGTCGAGCGGATGAGCAAGATCCGCAAG
Organism: Pirellulaceae bacterium; assembly: GCA_041685355.1. GTDB lineage: Bacteria > Planctomycetota > Planctomycetia > Pirellulales > Pirellulaceae > JAWLFY01. Next base: position 470 of record JAWLFY010000085.1, read on the forward strand.
ACGATCGCGGCCCAGATGCACGCCAGCTGGACGGGGGTTCCCCGCGTCACCAATTTCGACGACGCCGACATCACCGACCTGGAACGGTTGCGTCAAAGCAGCAAGGACGACTATGCGGCGCAGGGTTTGAAGCTGACGACGATGCCGTTCTTGATCAAGGCGGTCGCGACGGCGCTTCGTCATCACCCGTCGGTCAACGCCGTGATCGACCAAGAAAACGAGCAGGTCATTTACAAGGATTACGTCAACGTCGGGATCGCGGTCGACACCGAGCGGGGGCTGGTCGTCCCGGTGATGCCGAACACCGATCGGATGGGCGTCCCCGAGATCGCACGCGGGTTGGCGGAGTTGTCGGGGAAGGTTCGCGGGGGTCAGTTCGCCGTCAGCGATCTGCGGGGCGGGACGTTCACGATCAGCAACTTGGGGGCGATCGGTGGGGCGTATTCGACGCCGATCGTCAACATTCCGGAAGTCGCGATCTTGTTGGTCGGTCGCAGCCGCAAGATGCCGGTCGTGATGCCGGACGAGAGCATTCGGCCGCGGCTGATGATGCCGCTGAGTCTTTCGTACGACCACCGGCTCGTCGACGGCGCGACCGCGGCCCGGTTTCTGAACGACATCATCGGGTACCTCGAGGCGCCGAGCCGGTTGTTGCTGGCGCTTTAGGAGCCTTGCCGCAAACGGTCAGACCCCGATCCGGGATCGGCTTTCCGTCGCGACCCGTTGACGCTTCCGTCGGGATCGCCAACCCTTGTGACCGTGTCGTTGGATCGTCCCCGAACGGTAGGGTCATCGAGATGAGATTGGGGATCGCGTTGCGGGCGTTTTGGTCCGCGTTGACCGATCGGCAAATGGCGTCGCGGATCGAAGCGTTGCTCGCCGGTCACGACTTACCACCGGAACGCGACGCGATCGCCGGTGCGAGCGGGACCGATCCGGCATCGGGCTCGGCCGGATCCGCCGCCGCTGTGGCGAAGGACCCGGGGGCCGCTCAGAAGTCGGCGGCTGCGAAGCCGGCCCGCGACCCCTCGGTGACGTTGCTGGCGGCGTTACAACGCGAGGCACGGCTGATCGACTTGGTCCGCGAGGACTTGGCGAAGTACTCCGACGCCCAGGTCGGCGCCGCCGCGCGGCCCTGTTTGCAGCAGTGCGCCGGCGTTCTCGACCGTTGGTTCGCGCTCGAGCCGTTGTTGGAGGCTTCCGAGGGAGATTCCGTCGAAGTCCCGTCGGACGCCTCGCCGATCCGCTACCAGTGGGTGGGAGAATCGTCGGCCGCGACGGGGAAGCTGGTTCATCACGGGTGGCAGGCGACCAAGGTGGAACTGCCCCGCTGGACCGGCGACGACGCCGACGCGAACGTGGTCGCCCCGGCGCAGGTCCAGTCGTCCTGATTCCGATCTCACCGACACTTTCCGAAGATTCTTCGACACGCTTCATGACCGCACGATTTACGATCGGAATCGATCTCGGGACGACCAACTCGGTCGTCGCGTTCGCGGCGCTGCCCGAATCCGGGACGACGGGGCATCCGGCGATCGAGTTGCTGCCGATCCCGCAGTTCGTCGGGGCCGGTCAAATCGAACCGCGGACTTCGTTGCCGTCGTTTCTGTATTTGCCCCGCGATTCGGAACGGGAGTCGCTTCGATTTCCGTTGGTCGAAGACCCCGAACTCGGGATCGCCGGGCATCACGCGCGGGCTCAGGCGGCGGAGAACCCGCAGCGGGTCGTCGTCGCCGCGAAGAGTTGGCTTTGTCACGGGAAGGTCGGGCGGACCGAAGCGGTGTTGCCGTGGCAGTCACCGGCGGAAGTCCCGAAGGTGTCGGCGTTCGATTGCACGAAGCGGTTTTTGATGCACTTGGTCGCGGCATGGCATGACGCCCATCCCGACGCGGCGATCGGGGAACAGGTCGTCGTGTTGACCGTCCCGGCTTCGTTCGACCCCGCGGCCCGGGAGCTGACCCGACAAGCGGCGGTCGAAGCGGGGTTGCCCGAGCAATTCCTGTTGCTCGAGGAGCCACAGGCTGCCGTTTACCGTTGGTTGGCCGGGCATCCCGACCGGTGGCGTGACTCGCTGACCGCGGGGGACGTGTTGCTGGTCGTCGACGTCGGCGGCGGGACGACCGATTTGACGTTGGTGACGGTCGACGAGGAGGCGGGCGAGTTGCAACTCCGGCGGCTCGCGGTCGGCAACCATTTGTTGCTCGGCGGCGACAACATGGACCTTGCCCTCGCCCATCACGTCAGCGAGAGGCTGCGGGAAGAAGGGCACGACCTGGACCCCTGGCAGAGCGTCTCGTTATGGCACGCTTGCCGCGACGCGAAGGAGACGCTTCTCAACGACGAGGGCCCCGACGAACAGACGATCTCGGTGCTCGGACGGGGGAGCTCGCTGATCGGCGGGACGATTTCGACCAAGTTGGCTCGTGACGAAACACGCGAGCTGATCGTGGACGGTTTCTTTCCGAAATGTGACCCATCGGCGCGGCCCCAGCGCCAACTCGGTTCGGGTTTCCAAGACATCGGGTTGCCGTACGAAGCGGACCCGGCGATCACGAAACAGGTCGCGGCGTTTCTGCATGACCACCGGGCGGCGGCCGCGGTCGGTGACGATCGAGCCGACGAGGGGCCAGGGGATGAGGGGCCAGGGGACGAGGGTCGGGTTCGTCCGACGCACCTGTTGTTCAACGGCGGCGTGTTCCGCAGTCCGGCGCTGCAGGATCGGATGCGGACGGTGATCGACGGGTGGTGTGCCGAGCCACCGGGTGTGCTTGGCGGTGAATCCGACCTCGATTCGGCGGTCGCGATCGGGGCGGCGTATTACGGATGGTCGAAACGTTCCGGGGGGATTCGGATTCGCGGCGGGACCGCCCGTTCGTATTACATCGGCATCGAGACCGCCGGTTTGGCGATCCCCGGCGCCCCCCGGCCGCTGCGGGCGTTGTGCGTCGCGCCCCAGGGGATGGAAGAGGGGACCGAAGCGGCGGTCCCGGGGGAAGAAGTCGGGTTGGTGGTCGGCAGCCCCGCGCGATTTCGGTTCTTTTCCTCGACCGTCCGTGCCGACGACGCGGTCGGTACCAAGATTGACCGCTGGGCCGACGGCGAACTGGTCGAGAGCCAGCCGATCGAGTTGACGTTGGAGAGCGAGGCGGTGGGGGATGAGCCGTTCGTCCCGGTGCGTTTCGTGAGCCGCGTGACGGAATTGGGAATGTTCGAATTGTGGTGTCACAGCGTCCGGAACGAAGACCGATGGAAGATGGAATTCAACATCCGCGACCGGTGAGCGATTCGGCCGATGATGAAAACGGCGGTTCCCGGTTCGTCGTCGGGATCGACTTGGGGACGACCAACTGCGCCGTCGGTTTCGTCGATATGGAATCGGACGCGCGCCGCGTCGAGACGTTTCGGATCCCGCAGTGGACCGACTTTGGGCAACTCGAATCGCGCGAGACGCTCCCCTCGTTCCACTACGAGTGGACCGCGAACGAGGCGTCGGGGGGGCCGTGGCGGTTGCCGTGGGAATCAGCCAAGGGCGCCCCGTCCGCGTGCGTGGGGGTGTTGGCGCGTGACGCGGGGCAGCGGCACCCGGGGCGACGGGTCGCGTCGGCGAAAAGTTGGCTCTCGCACGACGGTGTCGACCGGACCGCCGAATTTCTGCCATGGCATGGCGATCCCGACGTGACGCGGATGTCGCCGGTCGACGCGTCGGCGCGGTACCTGGCGCATCTCCGCGCGGCTTGGGACCACGCGCACCCCGATGAGCCGCTTGACGAACAAGACGTGGTGATCACGTTGCCGGCTTCGTTCGACGAGGTGGCCCGCGAGTTGACGGTCCAAGCGGCGAAGCAAGCGGGACTCCGCCGCGTGTACCTGATCGAAGAGCCGCAAGCCGCGTTTTACGCCTGGATCGATCGTCACCGCGACGATTGGGGTGACCGCGTGCGGGCCGGGCAGTTGATCTTGGTGTGTGACATCGGCGGCGGGACGACCGACTTGACGTTGATCCGCGTGCGTCCGGCCGGGGACCGGAGTGACCAGGTCCAGTTCCACCGGGTCGCCGTCGGCCGCCACCTGATCTTGGGGGGCGACAACATGGACCTGGCGGTCGCCCGGTTGGCCGAGTCGAAGCTGTCCACGACGTCGGGCGTCTCGTCCCTTTCGGCGACGCAGTGGGACCGGTTGATCCAAGCCGCGCGGGGAGTCAAGGAGACGATGCTTCGGCCCGACCGTCCCGACTCCTACACGATCCATTTGGCGGCCGAGGGGGCGAAACTGTTGGCCGGGTCGATGCAGGTTGAGGTGTCGGCCGAGGAAATCGATCGGGTGCTGCTCGACGGGTTCTTTCCCGACGTCGCGCGGGATGCGAATCCCGAGACGGGACAGAGCGGTTTCCAAGAGTTCGGGCTACCTTATGCCGCTGACCCCGCGGTGTCGGCACACCTGGCCGAGTTCCTTCGGGACCATCGGCGTAGCGGCATCGACGAGTCGGACCAGACGTCGGCCGATCGACCCGATTTGGTCTTGTTTAACGGCGGCGTGATGGCGGCCGCGTCGATCCGCGAGCGGATCATCGGGTCGCTGAGCCGGTGGTATTCGGAAGCCAGCGAATCGTGGGCGCCTGAGGTTCTCGCATCCCCGCGGCTCGACTTGGCGGTCGCCCAGGGGGCGGCGTACTACGGGATGGTGCGTCGCGGCGAAGGGGTCCGAATCGCGGCGAACTTGGGGCGTTCTTACTACATGCAAGTCAGCCACGATCCGCCCCAGGCGGTCTGCTTGATCCCGGGCTCGGCCGAACCGGGCCAGCGTTTTTTGGCGGACGACCACCCGCTGCGGTTGCAGATCGGCGCGCCGGTACAGTTCCCGTTGTGGGTTAGCAGTACACGGCTCGCCGACCACGTCGGACAACTCGTCGAGGTCGACCGCTCCGAGATGTCACCGTTGCCGCCGATTTGCACGGCGTTGGTCCGCGGACGGCGGCGGGAAGACGGCGAGCTCGACGTATCGATCGAATCGGAGCTGAGCGAGATCGGGACCGTCGCGATGCACTGTGTCGATGCCGAATCGGGAAAGCGATGGAAGCTCGACTTCGACATCCGCAGCACGTTGGAAACCGACCGGGGGGCGCACACCGGCGGCGGCGAAGCGGCGGGGATCGTTGACACCGAAACGGTCGCCGCGTGCGGCCGAGCGATCGACGCGACGTTCGGGGATACGCCGGAGGAGCCTGTCGCGGCGAACCGAGTTGTGAAGCGGTTGCAATCGATCACCGAAACGGGCCGTCACGGGTGGCCCCCGTCGTTGCTTCGCGAGTTATGGCGGTTTCTGATCGATCGGGAAGCGGGGCGACGCAAGTCGCCGCAGCATGAGGCACGCTGGTTGAACCTCGTCGGGTTCTCGCTGCGTCCCGGTTACGGCGTCGCCGTCGACGATTGGCGGGTTCAGCAAACGTGGCGACGGGTGCACGGCAAGTTGGCGTTCCCGGCTTCGCAGTCGCGAACCGAGTCGATGATCTTGTGGCGTCGGATCGCCGGGGGCCTAACGGCGGGCCAGCAACAACAACTCGCCGCCCCGCTGCTGGCCGGTTTGCGAGGCAAGGCGGGACGATTGGAACCGCACGAATGGGCCGAAGTATGGCGGCTGGTCGCGTCGCTCGAGCGGATCAGCGTGCAGGACAAGCTCGACTTGGGGGAGTCCGCGTTCCGTGAACTGGCACGTCGGAAGAACGAAAGACTCCGCCCGGTGTTGTTGTGGGCGATCGGGCGGATCGGTTCCCGACAGCCGGCTTACGGGCCGCTCAACGCCGCGATCCCGCCGCGACACGTCGAAGCGTGGGTCGACAGGTTGATCGACAGCCGCTGGGACGGGCCCGGATTCGCGTTCACCGTGGTGCAGCTCGCCCGCAAGACCGGCGACCGGTATCGAGACCTTTCGGGTGACGTCCGCGAGCGGGCGGCGAGACACCTGGAGTCGCTCGACGAGCCGTCCCATTTCGCCACGCTTCTCCGCGAAGGGGGCGAGTTGGCGCGGGACGAGGAGGCCGCGGTGTTCGGCGATTCCCTTCCGCTCGGCATCCGACTCGAACGGGGCCGACCGGTCACTTAGGCCGGCGGATCCGTTGTCACTTGAAGCCGGCACCGTTGGGCGTGTTGTTCAACGCGCCGCGGACGCCGAGTTGTCGAGGGTCGCGGGCGATTTTGTCGCTGAACACGCGGACGTCGTCGAGGATCGGGCGGATGCGGGCGGTCGCCTGTTCCACGTTTTCGATCGTGCGACGGACGCTCCAGTACAGGTCTTCATCCTCGAGTAACCGTCGGACCGTCCCGTCGTTTTGGTTGAGCAAGCGGCCGAACGCTTCGACTTGGACGAGCGTTCGATCCAGGTTTTCCAGCGTGGTCAGTGCTTGGCCCGCGATCTGTTCGCCTTGGTCGCCGAACGGTCGCGTGAAGCGTTCGACGTTGATCACGACCTTCTCGGCGTTCTCGGCAACCCGATTCGCCGACGCCCCGACTTCCTCGAACCGATCCCCCGCTTCGGCAAGCGATCGGAACGATTCCTGAGCCAACTGCAGCGACGCCTTCGCCTCCTCGAGGATTTCCGGGAGCGATTCGGTCGTTTGCCCGATGGCGGGGTCGTTGATCAAACGGCGGACGTCTTGGATCGCCAGCTGGAACTCTTCGAGCGTTTGCGAGGCTTGATTCACGACGCCCTCGACGTTGATCTCGGAACCTCGGATGACTTGTTGGAACTCGCTCCCGAGTTGATCGACTCGGCCGCTGGCCTGGGCGACCGCTTGTCCGGCGGAGCGGACCGAAAGCATCGTGTCCCGCATTTCGTCCTCGAGCCCGAACAGGATGCTAAACGGGTCACTCGCCTTGTCGCCGTAGCTCAAGAATTCGCCGTCTTCATACGCCTCTTCGAGGATCTCGGTTTGTCCCTCGTAAACCCGCGTCAGCTGTTCTTGGTCGGCCCGCACGAACTCCAATTTCGCCTCGCCGGTAATGAACGATCCGACGCCGATCCGGGGGACATAACGGTGGCTGAGCTGTTGGTTTTGGTCCATCGACAGCGTCAGCAGCACGCCGCCTTCGGGCAACAGTTCGATGTTGGAAACCCGTCCGATCTTGACCCCGTCGCGGAGGACCGGGGTGTTCGTGCTGACCCCTTCGGCCGACGGAAAACGGACGTTGAGCGAATATTCTCGCGCCAGCACCGCCGGGAACGCGCCGAACAGGAACGTCAGAATGATCGCCGTGCCGATCGAGGCGATCACGAGCACGCCGACGCCGAACCGAAGTTTGTTTTCGTCCATTCGGTCAGATTCCCAAACTGATTTCGTGCAACCGTTCGCCCGCTTCCCCCCGAACGAATTGCCGGACCCGCCGGTCATCGGCGTGTTCCAGATCGCTGGGGGGGCCATCGAACAAGATTTGTGATTCGCTCGAGGCGAGCCGGCGTCGGGGATAGAACATCAACACCCGGTCGGAGACCTTGCGGGCCGTTCGCATGTCGTGGGTCACGACGACGCTGGTCACCGGGTAACGGCGACGCGTCGCCAAGATCAGTTCGTTGATCACGTCGCTCATGATCGGGTCGAGCCCGGTCGTCGGTTCGTCGTACACGACCAGTTCGGGGCGAAGGATCAACGCGCGGGCGAGCCCCACCCGTTTCCGCATCCCGCCCGAGAGTTCCGCCGGCCGTTTGTGTGCGATGTCGGGCGGGAGTCCGACTTCGGCGAGCCGTTCGAGCGCGCGTTGTTCGAGTTCCTCCGCATCGACGTTGTCGTGTTGCCGCAACGGGAACGCGACGTTGTCAAAGATCGACATGCTGTCGAACAACGCCGCGTTCTGGAACACGAAGCCGATCTTCCGGCGGGTTTCTGTCAGCTCGATATCGGACATTTCGTTCAGACATCGGTCGCCGAACAGGATCCGGCCTCGCGACGGGGCGATCAGCCCCACCAGCGTCTTCATGAAGACCGTTTTTCCGCAGCCGCTTTCGCCGATCACCGCGACCGTCTCGCCCCGCGAGATCGAAACGTCGATGTCTTTCAAGATCGCTTGGTTCTGATACACCACGGAGACCCGTTCGGAGCGAACCAGGATCTCGGTCGTTTCCTCGGTCATAGCAGCGACGCCCCCGTCCCATAGATGCGGAAATAGAGCGAGTCCAACAAGATGTTCAGCATCAGGTCGACGGCCAGGATCAGCACGAACGAGTGGACAAATGCGGCCGTCGCCGCCTTGCCGACCCCCTCGGCCCCCGGTTCACAGTGGAACCCGCGGTAGCAGCTGATGATCGCGATGATCGCGCCGAAGAAGACGCTCTTGAACACGCCGCTGAACAGGTCGAACCCGGTGACGCCGTCGCGGGAATGGTTCAGGTAGGCCGCGTGGTCGATCCCGAGCACGATCACGCTGTAAAAGTAGCCGCCGACGATCCCCATGAAGTCGGCCATCACCGTCAGCGCCGGGATCAGCAGGATACAGGCTAGGAAGCGGGGGACGACCAGGTAATGGATCGGGTCCGCCCCCATCGTCGTCAACGCGTCGATCTGTTCGGTGACCCGCATCGTCCCGAGTACCGCCGCCATCGCGCCGCCGACGCGTCCGGCGAGCATCGTCGCGGCGAGCACCGGGCCGAGTTCGCGGACGAGCGATTGGTTGATCACGACACCGAGACGGCTTTCGAGACCGAGCAGCTGAAATTGGTAGTAGCTCTGGACGGCGAGCACCATCCCGATGAACGTTCCGGTCAACGCCACGACCGGCAGGCTGAGCACGCCGATCTGATAGAAGTTGATCAGCAAGGTTCCCGGACGGGGCAACCGGGTGAACATCCAGACGCACATCCGCCAGGTGAACATCGAGACGTCGCCGACCATCGCTACGCCGTCGACGACCGCGGATCCCCACTGGTGAACCCAACGGCCGAGCGGCCCGCGGAGCGACGGGTCCCGGCCCGGACGGTGTGACCCGCCGGTCGCGGTGGTGGATGCCGATCCAGACAACGTGATTCCGTTCGATGTCCCCGGACGTGATGATTCGCTTGCGACCGCACCCCCCTCCCGAGACCCGGGTGGCCGGACGGGTCGGCGCACGACGGACCGCCGACCTCTGTACCGATTCTATCGGTCGTTCCGATCACGAAGATGAGGCAAACTGGAGCCGCGGATCGTCCAGCCCCAGACGCTTCATTTTTTTGTAGAGCGTCGTCCGGTTGATCTCGAGCGAATCCGCGGTCGCGGCGCGATTCCATTGATGCTGCCGGAGCGCCTGCAGGATGATTTCCCGCTCGGGGCCTTCGAGCGCTTCTCGGAGACTCTTGCCGCGGACGTCGACGAGCCCCCGTCCTGGGGTCTGCGACGTCCCGGAAATCGGCGACGTTTCCGACGAGACGCCGCGGCCATCGCCGCCCGACCCATGCGGATTTCCCGGCTCCTGGCTGTGGGGTCCGTGCGACGGGGCTCCCGGCCGGAACCCCGCCGCGAACGGCAATTCCGTTTGGCCGCTGACTTCGGGGGGAAGGTCGTCGACGGTCAGCCGCGGGGATTGAGAGAGCAAGACCGCCCGCTCGACGACGTTCTCGAGTTGGCGAATGTTGCCCGGCCAGGAATACGACTGAAGCACCCGGATCGCGTCTTGGTCGAATCCCTCGACCTCGCGGCCGCACGTCTCCGCCGACTCGCGAAGGAAATGGTCAACCAACAGCGGCACGTCGCCGGGCCGTTCACGGAGCGAGGGGAGGACGATATTGACGACGTTGACGCGGTAGTAGAGGTCTTGGCGGAACCGGCCGTCGGCGACCGCTTGGGCGAGGTCCTCGTTGGTCGCCAAGATCACGCGGGCGTCGACGGTGTGCGTCTTGGTCCCTCCCAGCGGTTCGAACTGGAATTCCTGGAGCACCCGCAAGAGCTTGACCTGCATCGCCGGGGACGCCGTCCCGATCTCGTCGAGGAAGATCGTGCCACCGTCGGCGAGTTGAAATTTGCCGGCCTTGTCGGTGCTGGCCCCGGTAAACGCGCCGGTGACGTGTCCGAACAGCTCGCTTTCGAGGAGAGTATCGGGGAGCGCCCCGCAGGCGACTTCGATGAACGGCCCGCCCCGTCGCGAGCTGCGGGCGTGGATCGCGCGGGCGATCATGCTTTTGCCGGTCCCGTTTTCGCCGGTGATCAAGATCGACGCGCGGGCGTCGGCGACGTTTTCGATCACGTCAAAGACCTTCAGCATCCGGTAGTCGTGGCTGAGGATGTTCTCCATCCCGCTACGACGATCGAGCTGCCGACGAAGGGTTTCGTTCTCGCGGGCGATCTCGCGGTGCGACACGGCCCGTTCGATGGCCAACATCAATTCGTCGTCGATCAGCGGTTTCGTCAGCAGATCGAACGCGCCGGCGCGGACCGCTTCGACCGCCGTATCGGGGCCCGCGTAGCCGGTCATCACGAGCGCCGTCGTGTCCGGGTGGCGGTTGCAAGATTCCCGGACCAGGTCGAGCCCGTCATCGCTGCCCAATCGCCAATCGGTCAGCAGCACGTCGAAGGGACGGCGAAGGAGTTGCCGCTTGGCGTCTTCGATTCCGCCGGCTGTCGCGATTTCGAAGCCCTGGTCCTGCAACCATTCGGCCATCGATCGGGCCAAATGTTGATCGTCGTCGACCAGCAAGATCGAAACGGGAGTCGGCATGGCGGGGTGGGCGATCGATAGGGCGGAGGTGCGCGGCGACTCCCATTCCTAGGTCAGCAAACCCGCAACGTCAAAAACGGGGCGACCCGAACGCGCGAACTCCCGTCATGACACGTCTCAACCCTCCCAACCGAACCCCGCTATCGTTGGCTGCTCTTGATGTAGGCGAGAATCTCGAGGACCTCATCGCGGGTGTATTGGTCGAGCAACGCCTTGGGCATCATCGACGTCGACGACTTGACCATCTCTTCGATGTCGTCTTTTTCGATCACGGTCGGCTCTGGCGACTCGGGGTTGGTCAACAGCGTCACCGCGTCGCGGTCTTCCTTGACGACGATCCCGGAGATCGTCTGGCCGTCGGCGGTGAGGACGAGATGCATCGCGTATTGGTCGTCGATCCGGTGTGACGGTTCAAGGATCTCGCGGAGCACCGCCACGGTGTCCCCTTTCCATCGCTCGAACGTCTCGTCGAGCCGCGGACCGATCACGCCCCCTTCGTCGCCGATCCGGTGGCAACCGAAACAGGACGCCTCCGCGAACAGCCTCTGACCGATTTCGGGGGAACGCCCGCGGAGCCCGCTCTGCAAATCGTCGCGGAAGTCGTCGACGGTCCACGACTGGACGAACGACCGGTTGCTGCCGATCGGGTTCTCGGGTTCGACAGGATCTTGGAGCCACGCGTCGAGGTCTTCGACGACCACCATCACGCCGTACATCCGGTACCAGTGCTGCGGGAACGTGCACACGTACGGGTACTCCCCCGGTTCGGACGGCGCGTCGAACGTCAGCCGTTCCTGCTGGTGCGGTTGCACCATGCCGGTCGCGAACAGCACTTGTGGCGATTCGGGGACGTACGGTTTCCCCTGCCATCCGCCCCGCGGGCCGACGGCTAAGCCGGCCTGCGCGACGTCCTGGAGCGATTCCGGTGTCGTGATCACCAGGTTGTGCGGCATCAGGTCTTCGTTTTGCAGCACCAGTTGGACCGGGCGTCCCGCTTCGACGGCGAAGTACGGCAAGTCATAACGCATCTCTTCCTCGACGGTGCGGATGCGGACGACGCGAACCGTGATCTCCCGCAGTCGCTCGCGGGCGGCCCGCGCGGCGTCGACCGGCAACCGCGTGAAGAGTTGGTCGGCGAGCTGCATCGCGTCGATAAAGGCATCGTTGGTGCGGTCTTCCTTGGGCGTCGCTTCGGCGTGTGCGACCAATCGCTTGACGAGTTCGGCGGCGAGGGTGTCGTCGCGTGCCGTGTCGGGAACTTTCAACAGGGTCCGAACGGCGGCGTCACGGAGTTCGGGTTCGCCGATCATCTTCGCGACGGTCGTGAACGTGTCCGCTTGGCCCTTCGGGATCACGGCCAACGTTGTCACCGCGGCCTGTCGCACCGGGATCGGATGCGCCCCGTCGGTCAGCGAGACGACACGGTCACGCTGGTCGTTTCGCGACTGCCGACCGGGGACCCGGGTGACGCCCTCGAGCCACGCCAGCGTCGCCTGATCATCGGATTCCGCGATCTCCCACGCCTTGTCAGAAGCCCCGGCGACGATCAGGCCCGCGAATCCGACGCCACGGATGGGGCCGGCCCCCGATCTCGCCGCGTCGGCCAACGTCGCTCGCTTTTCGCCGAGCGTTTCGGCTGGAAGATCGAGCAACATCGATGCGATCTGGGCGAACGTCTGTTGTTCTTGACGGGACTCGACCGGCAACCCGTCGATCGCGTCGAGCAACACCGACGCGGCGTCGCTTTCGGGGAGCTTCACAAGTTCGCGGAGCTTCACCAACGCGTCGAGCGCCTCGTCACGGAACTGTGGCGAGATCCCCGATCGCGTCAGGATCGCCTCGTACACCGGGGCGTACTTCGCGTCGTCGGTCGACCGCTCGACCAACAGCAGCCGCCGGTTATCGAGCCGGCCGAGTTGGTACTCGACGATTCGAGGGCTCTTGTCGAGAAAGATCTTGGGCCGTTCGACCTCGGCGTCCGCATCGCCGTGCGCGGCGGCTTGGTCGCCGTGCTCGCCGTGGTGGTGGGCGTGTGCGGGAGGCTGGGCAACCGCCAACGGGGTTGCCGCGAACGGGGTTGCCGCGAACGATAACACGACGGATGCGAACAACGACGCGGACGAGTACTTCATCGAGGGGCTATCAAAAAAAAGTCGCGAATGTGAAAGAGGTCGGCGAGCATGGGGCGGCGGTTCGGCTTAGCTCCGTTTCGACCGTCTGACGGTCGCCTTCTGTTCCGCAAACGTTCCGAGAAACGCTGCTCCTACGCAACAAAAGACGACCTTCAGCACGGAGCTTCACGACCTCAGCGTTGTTCCAACGCCCGCATCGTTTCGTCGAGGCAATACTGCAGGTAGTCGTCCATCTCGTGCTCGAGCACGCCGAGGGCGAGTTCGATCGCCTCGTCGCCGCTCAAGAAGCTGATCGCACGGACCGCCTCGAGTCGGACCCGCGGGTGATCGTCATGGACGAGCACGCCGAGCCGTCCCAGCGGGTTATCGATCTCGTCGACCCAAAACGAGAGCACGCGGGTCGCCGCGGCGCGGGCGCGGTGGTCGTCGGCTTCGAGAAGCTGGTCGAGCATCGCTTCGTCGATCACGTGGTGCGTTTGGAACAGCCACAACGCTTCCAGCCGATGGTGGTCGTCATTCGGATCATTCGCGTCGAGCGATTCGACCCACCGGCGGACCGCGGGGATGACCTCTTCGGTGTTGCGGGCGGCGATTTCGCGACGGGCCCGATAGCGGGTGCGGTCCTCTTCGACCTTCAACAGTTCGAGCAGGTGATCGATCGGCTCGCCCTCGATCTTTGCCGGTTCCAGCAGCGGACGCGCCGGGTAGGTGACCCGCCAGATTCGACCGTGGCTGCTGTCCCGATACGGTTCGCGAAGGTTGTGTTGCAGGTGTCCGATCAACGCGTTGTGCCAATCGACGATGTAGAGCGCCCCGTCGGGGCCGACCTGGACATCGACCGGGCGGAAGTTTCCGTCGCGGCACGAGACGATCGGGTCGACCTCCTTGCCGACGAATCCCGTCCCGTCTTCGCGGATCTCGTGGTTCAACACCGAGCGGTCGCCGATGCAGTTGGTGACCAGGAAGTTTCCTTGCACCTCCGGCGGAAAGTGGCGGCTGGAGAGGATCGCACACCCGGCGAGCGGGCGGGTCCGTTTCTCGTAGAACCGAGGGAACTGATAGTTGGCTTCGCCGCCCGTTTGGTCGGCCATCCGCCGGTGTTGCGACCCGCCCGGGTGTTTCAGCGGGAAGTCGATGCGGCCGGTGATCGGGGCGGCCCAGTAGGCGTAGCCGGGCGAGGCGTCGCCGATGAAGTTTTGACCCCACCGGTCGAACACGTGACCCCAGGGGTTGGCGAACGCGAAGTTCGCATGCACGCCGACTCGCTCGGTCCGCGGGTGATAGACCCAGATCCCGGCCTCGTGCAGCCGCGTCAGCCCGTACGGACTTTCGACCTGCGAGAACTTGAACGTCCCCTCTTGAAAATAGAGGTTTCCGCCGGGGCCCCATTCGAACGCGGCGATCCCGTGATGCGAGTCGGCCGTATCGAAACCGACGAGTTGTCGCGTGACCACGTCGGCTCGGTCGTCACCGTCGCGGTCTTGCAAAAACAGCACGTCGGGCTGTTGGGCGACGAAGACCCCGTTCATGCCGATCTCGAATCCGGTCGGCTGATGCAGCCCGCCGGCAAACACCTGGCACTCGTCGGCCGCGCCGTCCCCGTCTTGGTCTTCGAGAATCAGCAACTTGTCGTCGAGTTCGGTCTTCGGTTTCCATTGCGGGTAACTTTGCATCGTCGACACCCACAACCGGCCCCGGTTGTCGAATTGCAACGCGACGGGGTTGGCCAGTTCTGGGAATTGTTCCTCCGAGGCGACGAGTTGGATCTCGTAGCCGGGCGCGAGTTCGAACAGTTCGAGCTGTTCGTCGGAGGTGAGATATTCGAGCGAACCGAGTTTGCCCCGTTGTTTGTTCGGGTCGTCGGCGCCGCCGACGTTCGTTTTCGGGTTGATGAACGGCAGCGTGTTGCTGTCGTCGACCTCGGCCGGGACCGGGTTCCCTTGCGCGATCGCCCAGATCCGGGCGTCACGGTTCGCCGTCATCTCGTCCAAGATCTCCCGCTCGCGTTCCATCACGTCACGGTTGCGATACGTCCCGTCGAAGCCCGCTTCGCCCCGCGCGCCGTAGATCGAGTAGCCGTTGACGGCACGGTATCGGTGCCACCAATGAAAGTTCTTGTTGTCGACCGCCGCCTTGACTTCGGGGTCGATCTCGGTGGGCCCGCCGGGGCCGAACAACGCTTCCTGGAAAATCGCCGCAACCGCCGCGTAACCGGCGTCGTTGAGGTGGGCTCCGTTGAGCGTGAACCGCTGGTCGCTCGATTCGAACAGTTCGCGGGTCGGGTGGTACAAGTCGGCGAACCCGACGTCGGTCTTCTCGGCGACACGATTCAGCGCGTCGGTGTAGATCTCGAGCCGCGGGTTGTGTTCGCTGCCGTCGGGGAGCGTCCGCACGCCGGTGTCCTCGAACGCGATCGGCGAGACCAGCACGACCCGGGGCGGTCCACTTCCGCTGTAATCTTGCCCGCCGGTGTGCTCGACCAAGCGGGTCATTTCCTCTTCGAACTCGTCGACGCCGTCTTCCCCCGCGAACGATTCGTTGAACCCGAAGAAATAGAGCACGACCGACGCGTCGCTGTGGTCGAGGTGCACGTCGGGTTCGCCGAAGTTTTGCGAGCGGATCCGAAGCTCCGGTTCGTCGCCGGGGAAACAGAGGTTGCGAACCGTCAGTTCCAGGTCGGGGAACCGTTGGTGGAGCAACGACTCCCATCGGTTCTGGTGTTGCATCCGTTCCCCCAACGCGTTGCCGACGAGGCACACGTGGTCGCCTTTTTGCAGCTCGAGCGATTGGGCGGAAAGGACAACGGGGACGAGCGAACCGGCCAACGCAAGAAGCGAGGTCATCCCGAGACGGGCAAAGGAGGTCATGCCGAGACGGGGAAAGAACGGGTTCGAACGCGAACGGGGGGGTGCCGTTTGGGTCATGGACATCGGTGGGGGAGGGAGGCCGGGGATCCGGCGAAGCATGCGGATCGGCTCTTAGCTTAACTCGAATCTTTCGCGATGGGGACGGATCGGATCGGAGCCGGCCGGGTATGATCTGTTTCCCTCCGTGACGCCTCACTTGGTCAGAGCTTCTGCTGGCCGGAACCCCCGAACGCCCCACCCGTTGCCACCGTGTCGCCACTGTCCCCCGTGCTCGAGCGCGTTTGCGTTCCCCCGTCGGTCGATTCCCGCCCGGTCCCGCCTGCGGTCACCGCGCAGCTCCGGGAGGCCCAGCGACGGATTGAAGCCTTTCAGGACCGCTGGGACCGTCCGCAAATCGAGCAGTACGTGGCGGCCGATCATGAACTCCTCTACCAGACGCTTGCGTGGTTGCTCGAGACGCAGTACCCGATCGGGCGACGCTTTTTGGAATGGGGTTGCGGTTTCGCGGTGGTCACCGCGATCGCCGCCGAACTCGGGCTCGACGCGATCGGGGTCGAGGCGGAGGCGGAGCTGTTGGATCACGCCCATGTGACCTTCACGGACTGGCGGGTCGACGCGGATTTCGTCGTCGGCGACTTCCTGCCAGCGGGGTCGGAGTCGATCGCGGACGACCCCACGTTTCCCAGTTTGGGGCACGACGTCGGTTCGGCGTATGACGCGATGGGGCTCGACCTGGACGATTTCGCGATCGTGTACGGGTACCCGTGGCCGGGGGAAGAAGGGTTTCACCAACAGGTCTTCGCGAGGCACGCCGCGGCCGGTGCGTACCTGCTTCAGTTCTGTGGGCCGAACGACGTGCGTTTGTTCCGTCACCTTGGGACGGCGGCCGTTCGCCGCCGCAGACGATAACCCACGGTCGGGAAATGACTGGCCACCGCCACCATTGCCGCGCCGTTCCGCGAAAGGCCGGATGAGGGGGACGAAAAAGTGCGTCGGGCACTTGCTTTCCCGCTCGTTCTTCACGGAACCCGTGGGTTCGAAACGTGCGGTCCGGCGAGGGCTGCACGAGGCGCCGAGAACAACTAAACTCTGCGGTCGAGATTTCGACCCACCAAGATCCCTCCTCCCGCAAGAGAAATCGTCATGCGTGTGCTTTCTAGTCTCCCGACCGGGTGGCTCCCGGCCAGGTCGTCCTCGACCGCCTTCGCCGGCGTCCTCCTGCTGACGCTCGGTTGGTTGTGGGCGACACCGGCGCTGGCCAAGCAGCCGAACATCGTGTTCATCTTTTCCGATGACCATGCGGTCCAGGCGATCGGGGCATACGGCTCGAAGATCAATCAGACCCCTCATTTGGATCGGATCGCGAAAGAGGGAGCGGTGTTCCACAACTCGTTCTGCGCGAACTCGATCTGCGGCCCGTCGCGGGCGTGCATCCTGACCGGCAAGCACAGCCACGTGAACGGATTCCTTCGCAACGGGAACCGTTTCGACGGTTCGCAAGTCACGTTTCCGAAGTTGATGCAGCAAGCCGGCTACCAAACCGCCATGATCGGCAAGTGGCACCTGTCGAGCGACCCGACCGGGTTCGACCACTGGGAAGTGCTTCCGGGTCAAGGGAGTTATTACAACCCTGACTTCATCCAAATGGACGGGTCGCGGAAACGTTACCAAGGATATTGCACCGACATCATCACGGAGAACTCGCTGGAGTGGTTATCGGAAAACCGCGACAAAGACAAACCGTTCATGCTGATGTGCCAGCACAAGGCGCCCCACCGCAACTGGTCGCCACCGCCCCGGTACTATTCGCTGTACGACGGCGTGGACGTTCCCGAGCCGGAAACGCTGTTCGACGATTACGAAGGTCGGACGGACCTGTTGAAACAAAACGAAATGTCGATCGAGGACCATTTTCATTGGGGCCACGACATGAAGTTCCACGGGGAGAACGAATTCCCCGAGTACTTCGCGTCGCAGAACCAGAACGGCGAGTATCGCCGGATGACCGACGAACAGAAAGCCGCCTGGGACGCCGCGTATGAGCCGAAGAACCGAGCGTTCCTCGAGAAAATGCGAAAAGGCGAACTGAGCGACAAGGAGATCGTCCGCTGGAAGTACCAACGTTACATCAAAGACTACCTGCGGTGCATCCAAGCCGTCGATGACGGGGTGGGCGAATTGCTCGGTTACCTCGATGAATCGGGGTTGGCCGAAGACACGATCGTGATTTATGCGTCGGACCAAGGGTTCTATCTGGGCGAGCACGGGTGGTACGACAAGCGATGGATGTTTGAAGAGTCGCTGAAGATGCCGTTTTTGATCCGTTGGCCGGGTGTGATCGAACCGGGCGTCGAATCGAAGGCGCTGATCCAAAACATCGATTACGCGCCGACGTTCTTGGAGTGGGCCGGGGCCGAGATCCCGGAGAAAATCCAAGGACGGAGCCTGGTTTCGTTGTTCGAGGACCAAGGCGAGCCGTCGGCCGCGTGGCGTGACGCGATCTATTACGCCTATTACGAAAACGCGGCGGTGCATAACGTCCCGGTTCACGACGGCGTGCGAACCGAACGTTACAAGGCGATGTTCTTCCCTCGGACCCGCGAGTGGAATCTGTTCGACTTGGAAAAGGACCCACTCGAACTGACCAGCGTTCACGGAGACCCCGAGTACGCCGGGATCTTGGCGGGGCTCCAAAAACGCTATCGAGATCTGCGGCAGTTCTATGACGTCAATACCGCGGTAATCCCGGCGACCCGGGGAGACGAACCGCGGTGGCGGGAACGCGACCGGGCGATCACCCGGCGGGCCCAGCAAGGGAACGCCGAACTGGCGTTCATCGGTGATTCGATCACGCAAGGCTGGGAGGGCCGCGGCAACGGGGTTTGGGAAGCGTTTTACGGGGACCGTGACGCGATCAACTTGGGGATCGGCGGCGACCGAACCGAGCACGTGATTTGGAGGTTGACCCACGGGAACCTTGGCAAGATCAAACCGAAGGTCGCCGTATTGATGATCGGGACCAATAACACCGGTCACGCGATGCAAGATCCCGACCAGGTCGCGGCCGGCGTCGAACGGATCTTGGAGATCCTCGAACAGCGGTTGCCCGACACAAAGGTCGTGCTGCACGGGATCTTCCCCCGCGGCGAAGATCGACTCGACCTGATGCGGCTGAACAACATCGCGATCAACCAGCGGATCCGGCGGTTGGCCGACGGCGACCGCGTGCGGTTCCTGGAGATCGGCGAGACGTTCTTGGAGCCGGACGGGACGATTTCCGAGTCGATCATGCCGGACCGGTTACACCTCAGCGAGGTCGGCTATCGGTTGTGGGCCGAGGCGCTGGAACCGACGCTGAAGGAACTCGGGCTGTAGAGATCGTCGATGGTCACGCCCCGACTTCCCGATTACGGATGTTTCCCACGCTGGCCCGAAAACGGCCAGGGTTGGATTCATCCCGATGACGTCGCGGTGGTGACGCGGTTCTTGCCGAGCGAGCGGGTTTTGCGGCGGGAATCGTTCGACGGCGTTTACTACCGTTACCGGTATGGCCATGTGCGATTCCGGCTTCGCCCCTGCCTTTGGATGCGGGTGAAGTCGGAGGGGTTCGACGTCGGCGACGCGGTCGAGACGACCGGGATCGGGATGGAGCGGGAGTTGTTCGTCGCCGAGATCTGTGGGATGTACTTTGTCCGCCGCAAGGGCCGGGTTTTGTACCGCTTGCGGCGAGCCGGTACGCTCGTCCCCCAGTTGTACTTGGCGGATCAGTTGCGACTGTTGACCGACAAGGCGAGGGTTCACCCCGCGACGCACGAGCACCCGGCCCCGCGTTGGGAAGGTGAGGACGGCGGAGACCGGTTGCGGTTGGACTGAAGCGAGCGAATCGGACAGGGCTGTGCGAATCGGACAGGGCTGTGCGAATCGGACAGGGCTGAGCAAGTACGTGATCGGATTTCGAGGAGCAGTAGGACATGATGCAGTTAGGGTTCGTCACCGCGATCGTTCCGGATTTGTCGTTCGAGGAGGTCCTGCAAACGGCGTCATCGCTCGGGTATGACTGCGTCGAGGTGATGTGTTGGCCGGTCGGGAAAGGGGGCCGCCGGTACGCCGGGGCGACCCACATCGACGTGAACGACTTGGACGTCGACGGGGTCCGGAAATCGCTCGAGCGACACGGCGTTGCGATCAGCGGTTTGGGGTATTATCCGAACCCGTTGACGCCGGACGCCGACGAAGCCGAACGTTCCGTCGCGCATCTCCGCGACGTGATCACCGCGGCGGGTGAGTTGGGCGTCGGCCGCGTCAATTCGTTCGTCGGCCGCGACTGGACCCAAGGGGTCGACGCGAACTGGCCCCGGTTGTTGGAAACCTGGAAGCCGCTCATCGAACACGCGGAGCGACACGACGTGCGAGTCGGCATCGAGAACTGTCCGATGCTGTTCACCGCCGACGAATGGCCCGGCGGAAAGAACTTGGCGATCAGTCCGGAGATCTGGTGCCGGATGTTCGACGCGATCCCGAGCGCCCACTTCGGGTTGAACTACGACCCGTCGCACATGGTGTTTCAGCAAATGGATTATTTGGCGCCGATGCGGGAGTTCATCGACCGGATTTTTCATGTGCACGCCAAGGACGTGCGGGTCGACCGGCATCGGCTCGATCGGGTCGGGATTCTTGCGCACCCGAACGACTATCATTCGCCCAAACTTCCCGGGATGGGCCAGGTCGACTGGGGGATG
>JAWLFY010000236.1:0-1218 GCA_041685355.1 Pirellulaceae bacterium
GAACCCGAACCGGACAGCGAACCCGAACCGGACAGCGAACCCGAACCGGACAGCGAACCCGAACCGGACAGCGAACCCGAACCGGACAGCGAACCCGAACCGGACAGCGAACCCGAACCGGACAGCGAACCCGAAACGGCCAGCGAACCCGAAACGGCCAGCGAACCCGAAATGGCCAGCGAACCCGAAACGGCCGACGAACCCGAAACGGCCAACGAGCCCGAAACGGCCGACGAACCCGAAACGGCCGACGAACCCGAAACGGATAGCGAGCCGGAACCGGATAGCGAGCCCGCGAAGGCCGAATCCGATTCGTGAGCCCCGCGTTGACGACTCATGAATCGGACGTGATCCGCGAGGCGATCGTCCCGGACGTCGCCGACGGACAGCGGATCGATCTGTTCCTGACCCAAATCTGTGACGGCTACAGCCGTTCTCAGATCCGCCAAGCGGTGCAGGCCGACGGGTGTGAAATCGACGGCCGGGTGGTGCGCCCCAGCCATCGGATCCGGGGTGGCCAACGGGTGCGGTTCAAGTTGCCGCCGCCGCCGAGCGATGACACGATCCCGGAAAACATCGCGCTCGATGTCATCTACGAAGACGACGCGTTGGTCGTCGTGAACAAGCCGCCGGGCATGGTCGTGCATCCGGCCCGCGGCAACTGGACGGGGACGCTGACCAGCGCCTTGGCCTACCGCTTTCGTGCCCTGTCCGACGTCGGCGGCCCGACCCGGCCCGGCATCGTCCACCGGCTCGATCGCGATACCAGCGGCGTGATCGTGGTCGCCAAGACGAACGCCGTTCATATCGATTTGGCGGAACAGTTCCACGAGCGGGACGTGGAGAAAGAATATTTCGCGATTACGGCGGGCCCGATCGATCGCGACCGCGACGTGATCGATGCCCCGATCGGACGGCACCCTTACCAACGCGACAAACAGGCGATCCGCGGCGGCGACCGGACCGGGAAGCCGGCTTCGACCTTCTACGAAGTGATCTCTCGGCACGGCCGTTTCACGCAGGTGCGGGTGATGCCGAAGACCGGACGGACCCACCAAATCCGTGTCCACCTCGGATACATCGGCGCCCCGATCTTGTGCGATCGGCTCTACGCGGGACACGCCGAGATTCGCCGTTCGGCGCTCCGTGGCGAAACCCATCTCAACGACGCATCGAACTCGCCACACCTCCGCATTGCGGGCGACCGGGAATCGGGCG
>JAWLFY010000236.1:1318-5102 GCA_041685355.1 Pirellulaceae bacterium
GGGAATCGGGCGGCGCGGGGGACGTCGACCCGGTCGTGCTCACGCGGCAAGCACTTCACGCCCGCCGGATCTCCTTTCGGCATCCACAATCCGGGCGACCGATGTCGTTCGAGGCACCACTTCCGGCCGACTTGGCCGCCGTGATCGCGGCGTTCCCTCCCTCCGGCGGTTGATCGACGTGTCGCAGATCGCGGTCGGGAAGATCGAACTCTAACGGGAACGGATCGAAGGGCACGACGTCAACGTCTCCGCGCCCAAGACGGTCGGGCTGTCGATCAGCCCGGAATCGGTCAACGGTTGGTCCCCCAAGCCGCTCGAAGCCCCGCGAACGCTCGACGCCCCGCGTTTCATCTAGCATCCCTCACGGCTTGATCGCGCGGAGCACGTTCGGCCGGGAGCACGTTCGGCCGGGAGCACGTTCCATCGGGACACGGATGGGTCGGTTACAATCGGTCGGTCGTTTCTCACCGCCCGATTCCCGCCCCGACCCGACGATCACCATGCCGATCCCGCACCCGCCCCGACGTGAATTCCTCCGAGCCGCCTCGCTCGCCTCCGCCGCCGCCTTGTTTCCCCGGCACGGCCACGCCGCAGCGGCCCCGTCCGCCGAGATCCTTGACACCCGGGTCATCAGCCCACAACCGGAGTACTACTGCGGTTGGTCGACGGTCGCTCGCGGAACGTCCGGCAAGTTAATGCTGGTGTGGTCCGGTCGCCGAGAGGCTCACGTCTGTCCGTTCGGCACCGTGCAGTGGATGACATCCGACGACGACGGCGATTCGTGGACCTGGCCGCGAACGTTGATCGACAGCGCCATCGACGACCGTGACGCCGGTGTTCTCGAAACGTCGAAAGGGTCGATCTTGGTGACATCGTTTTCCTCGCTCGCCTACGAAAGTGGACTCAAGAAGGCCGAACAAGCGGGGACGTGGTCCGAGGAAAAGCTGAGTCGATGGAAGGCGGCCGGGTACCGGATCCCCGCCGATCAACGAAAGGAACAACTCGGGACCTGGATGCTGCGATCGACCGACGGCGGGCTGAACTGGTCCGCGCGTTACGACTGTCTCGTCAACAGCCCTCACGGGCCGATCCAGCTTTCTGACGGGCGTCTGCTCTACGCCGGCAAACAGCTCTGGCGCGACAATCCCCGCGTCGGCGTCGCGGTCTCCAGCGACGACGGGGTCTCCTGGGAATGGCTCGCCGAAATCCCGGCCCGCGAGGGCGACGACCCGAACGACTACCACGAACTTCACGCGGTCGAGACCGGGGACGGACGGATCATCGCGCAAATCCGAAACCACAACGAAGCGAACCACCGGGAAACGTTGCAGTCCGAATCGAGCGACGGCGGCAAATCGTGGAGCGTGCCCCGCTCGATCGGCGTGTGGGGGCTCCCGTCACACCTGATGCGTCTCGCCGACGGCCGGCTGTTGATGACGTACGGCCACCGCCGCGCCCCGATCGGCAACCTGGCGCGAATCAGCGAAGACGAGGGACGGAGCTGGTCAGACCCGATTACGATCAGCGACGACGCGGCGAGCGGCGACATGGGCTACCCGTCGACGGTCCAGCTCGACGACGCCTCGCTACTCACCGTGTGGTACGAGCGGATGGCAGGCAACACGAACGCGGTGCTCCGCCAGGCCCGTTGGCGGCTCGCTTAGATATCGATCTCGCTGGCGTCTTCCGCCCGTTCCATGATGAACCGGAACCGGGCGGAGGCGTCGCGTCCCATCAGGTCGCTGATCACGCGGTCGGTTTCGAGTTGGTCATCGACGTCGACGCGGAGCAACCGACGCCTCGCCGGGTCGAGCGTCGTGTTCCAAAGCGTCTTGGGCATCATCTCGCCGAGCCCCTTGAAGCGGGTGATCTCCGGCTTCGCCCGCCCGCCGTGCTCCGCGAGAATGGCGTCCCGGTCGGCGTCGTCGGCCGCCCAGTACGTCTCTTTGCCCAAGTCGATGCGGTACAGCGGCGGGACGGCGATGTACAACCGGCCGTCGCTGATCAGCCCCGGCATGTGGCGGAAAAAGAACGTCAACAACAGCGTCGTGATGTGGTGACCGTCGGAATCGGCGTCGGCGAGCAGGATGATCCGATCGTAGCGAAGGTTCGCGAGGCTGAAGTTCGGCCCGATCCCACAACCCAGTGCCGCGATCAGGTCTTGGATCTCTTTGTTCTCCAAGATCTTCTTCAGCGACGCGCTCTCGGTGTTGAGCACCTTCCCACGCAGCGGCAAGATCGCTTGGCGATTTCGGTCGCGGCCCTGCTTCGCGCTGCCGCCCGCGGAATCCCCTTCGACGATGAACAGCTCCGAGTCACCCTTGCCGCCGGAGACGCAATCGCTGAGCTTCCCAGGCAACATCGTCCGTTTCGCGCCACCCTTCCGTGACACCGCTTCGCTCGCCGCGCGTGACGCGGCCCTTGCGCGGGCCGCGGCGATCACCCGGGCGACGATCGTGTCGCCGATCGAGCGATTGTTGTTCATCCACTGCTCGAGCGCCGGGCGGACCGCGGCCTCCACCGCCGATTGCACCTCAGGGTTGTTCAGCCGGTCCTTCGTTTGGCCCTGGAACTGCGGTTCGGCGACGAAGATCGACACGATCGCGACCATCCCTTCGCGGATGTCTTCGTGCGAAATCTTCACCCCGCGGGGCGTCAGGCTGTGCGTTTCGAGGTAATTCCGGACGGCCTTGTTGAGCCCCGCGCGGCAACCGTTCTCATGGGTCCCGCCGCTGCCAGTCGGGATCCCGTTGACGTAACTCCGCAGGTGCTCATCGGTCGACTCGGTCCACTGTAACGTGACCTCGATCCGGTCCGTGTCGTCCTTGCGGAGCACGAACGGGGTGTCGTGGATCGGCCGCGCCTCGCGTTGCCGAAGGACCTGTTTCAGGTAATCGACGATCCCTTCGCGGTGCAGGAACGTCTCTTTGTTCCCCGACGTCTCGTCGTTGAACGTGACCTTCAAGCCACGGTGCAAAAAGCTCGCGGTCTCCAGTCGTTGGCGGATCGTCGGACCGTCGAACTCGGTTTTCGGAAAGATCATCGGATCGGGGGTGAAGGTGATCATCGTCCCCGTTCCGCGTACCGTCCCCTTCAACTTTTGCAGCTTCCCGGTGACGCGTCCTTGGGCGAACGTCATCCGGTACTGCGCGTTGTCGCGGCGGACGACGGCGACAAGTTCCTTCGAGAGCGCGTTGACGACCGACGCCCCGACGCCGTGAAGCCCGCCCGCGGTCTTGTAGTTGTGCCCGTCGAATTTCCCGCCGGCGTGCAGCGTCGTGAGCACCATCTCCAGCGCCGGCTTCTTCGTTTTCGGGTGCTTGTCGACCGGGATTCCCCGCCCGTTATCGGCGACGCTGACCGTCCGGCCGTCGCGATCAAGCTTGACCGTGATCTCCGAGGCGTGCCCGTTCATCGCCTCGTCGATCGAGTTGTCGACGATTTCCCAGACCAAGTGATGAAGACCCGACGTGCTGACCCCGCCGATATACATCCCGGGTCGCTTGCGGACCGGGTCGAGCCCCTCCAGCGCGGTGATGTCCTTGGCGTCGTAGCCGCCCGACGCCGACGATCCGTTGGTCGCGATGCTCATTCCGTCGTCTCCGTGTCCAGCGGCTCGGGCGCCGCCGGCGGGGGCACCACGATCTCCGCGATCTTGCCGTTCTTTTGTAACTCCGTCCCCCGTCCCCCTCGTGACGTGACACGATACTTCGCCGTGGACACCGTTTTCTGAGCCCCCCGATTCGTTTCACCGTCAACAGATCGCGGTCCCCGGTCGACGCCT
>JAWLFY010000086.1:0-16771 GCA_041685355.1 Pirellulaceae bacterium
ACCGTCGGCGTCGAAATCCAGGACCTCGGCGGGGTCGACGTCGGGAAACAGGGCCGTGAAAGCCGCGGGATCGAGCAAGGCGGTCACGAACGGATCGAGATCCCCGAAGTCCAAGACCCCGTCACCGTTGGCGTCCCCCAGCACGAAGTTTTGGGGTTCTGCCTCGACGCGAACGTTATCGACGGCGAACCACCAATTGTTCTGTGCGTCGATCAAGCCGAACCGGAGGATCATCGAGTTGCTGTTGATCGCCGGGAGGGCGGCCCCGCTGCCGCCGAACTCAAACGTTTGAACGTCGGCGAACGTGGCGTAGAGATCGTCCCCGAGGAACAAAAACGGCGCGACCGCGGTCAGGGTCGCTTCGTCATCGGAGTCGATATCGAGCAACGTGACCCAGGTCTCGCCGCCGTCGAACGAAGCTTCGGCGAGGGCCCGCTGTGACGATTCGACACGGGTCTCCCAGTCGAACGAGATTCGCACCGTCGTATTCTTGAAGTCGCTCAGGTCGTAGGTACGGCTGACGTAGGAATTGAACTCCTTCAAGTCCTTGAGCGGATCGTCGTCAGCCAGTTCGACGTCGAAGTCGTCGTGAGCGTCCGGGTCGGCGACCAACGCGGTGTTCCTTTCTCCGAAGATCGAGACCTCGTTCAAGAACGTCCGGTTTTGTCCGCCTTGCTGATTGGTCCACGATTGCACGTCGACCAGCGCCCAACCGTTAAACGCACCCTCGAGGCTTTCCGTCAGCAATCCCGAGTTGTCGATGACCCAGTTCGGGATTTCCTGCGTGTAGTCGGTACCGTCACCAGGAGGTTGACCGACGCCCCCTTCGGGGAACGGAAGCAGGGTCAGCCCCTCGAAGTCTTCGAACTCGTTCAAGCTTGCCCCGTCGGTCAAGCCGACGTTATCGACCGCGAACCACCAATCGTTTCCGGACAAGACCACGCCAAAGCGGACGATCATCGACGTCGCGCCGTCCGGGGGCGTGAAATCGACGCCCGACAGGAAGATCCCTTCGGACATCGAGGCAACCACCGGCGAGCCGTCACCATCGGGGAACGCGGAATAGACCACATCGTCCCCGGGGTTGGTCGACCACGACAATTGGTCCGGGAACGCGAAAGGGCCCCATACCGGGTCGCCCGTCCAGTCCGAAGAGGCGACGGTGAACAGCGTTTGCCAGGTG
Organism: Pirellulaceae bacterium; assembly: GCA_041685355.1. Lineage (GTDB taxonomy): Bacteria > Planctomycetota > Planctomycetia > Pirellulales > Pirellulaceae > JAWLFY01. Next base: position 1,184 of record JAWLFY010000086.1, read on the forward strand.
GTGCCGCCGTCGAACGAGACGTCGGCGAACCCGATCTGGTTGTCTTCGGTGACGAAGTCCCAGTCGAAACTCAGCTCCAAACCGGCAAGATTCGCCCCGGAGATATCGTACGTCCGCTGGACGAACGAGTTGAACCCTTGGTCGCCGCGGCCTGGCGGCGGGAAGTCGTCCCACGCGTCGGGATCGGCGACCAACGCCGTGTTGTTGTCGACACCTAAGCGCATCCGGCTCCGCCCGGCGCCACGGGTACCGCCGCCTTGAGCGCCTTGCTCGTCGATCCAAGAATCGACATCGAGCGCGACCCAACCGTTGTAAGCGTCCGCCTCGGTCGCCTCGTGCTCGGGGGCGTTGATGATCTCCCACCCCGGGATCACATTTGTCCAATCGGTCCCGTCCCCGACCGTCGTGTTGGCGACGTCGAACGGTTGCAGCGGAACGTCGTTGAAGTCGTCGAACGCGACCTCCACGCGTTGCGCCCTTGCCGTCGATACGACGAGGGCGGTTGCCACAAAGGCGGCCGTCACCGGGACGGACCTTCGTGCGTCGAACTGTTTTCTCATGAGACTCTCCAAAATCGTGGTGCAGAAGAAACAGAAAAGCGGCCGGATGAGCCTTCGGGTCAGTTTTCGAAGGAGGCGACTTCGCCTTCGCCACGCGTCCCGAGGGCGCTAAGAACGATCGGATCGATCGATTCGGTAACGAACGAGACGCCCGCGTCGCCTCGGCAGAACTGGGCCCCTCCGACGTGCCGGCTGCCGAAGCTCACTTCGTAAGCGGCCCATTCGGGGCTGGCATCGGAGAATCGGCCGGTCGGCTTCGGCATATTGATCGGTACCGCGGTCGATCCGCCTTGCTCCGACCAGTCGGTCCCCTCCCAGTTGTCGAAGTCATCGCCTCCCAGCGCCCAGTGGTCCTTGCGGCCGGTGTTCGGGTTCTCTTGGCGAGTCGACGAAGCGAACAGCTCGGGGTCTGGTTCGGCCTCCCCAATCATCACCGTGTTGGAAAGCCCGTCCGTGACGTCACGAAACTTAACGGCGCCCCCCATGCCGCCTTGAGCGATCCGCGCCCTGTCCGGAGGGCGGGTGAGCATCATTCCGTCCAGTTCCGAATGGTGAAGCGTTGTATTCCCGGCGCCCCAAGTCCCACGGTTGGCCCGGCCCCAACCCCAGTCCGGCTTCCAGTCATTCGGTTGGATCCCGGTCACGACCCCCAGGTAGTTCGCCGGCTGCCGGTTCGCCACGAACCAAGGGGGCGAGTAGGTCGACGCGTCGAGCATCGGCCGTGCCGTGGAGGAGGGGCACCGCATGAACGGCATCGGGGTCTGGGACGCGGCGATCTGCCGCAACACCGGGCTGGTCGATTCTAAAGTCGCATCCTCGATCGCCACCGACGACGCCCAGTTGACAGAGCCGAAACTCAATCGCTCATAGAGTGGCCCTTGCTCGACGAACGGCAAGATAAAAGCGCTCCAGTGACCCCCTTCCTGTGCCTCGCCGAGCATCGGCAGCTCTTCCGAATTCACATCGGCGAACTGATGAATCGCCAACCCCAACTGCTTCAAATTGTTTTGGCAGCTCATCCGCCGGGCCGCCTCCCGGGCCGCTTGGACGGCCGGCAACAGCAACCCGACCAAGACCCCGATGATCGCGATCACCACGAGCAACTCGACCAACGTAAAGCCACGGCGTGGCTGCCGTTTGAGGTGACATTTCATGGCGATCACTGAATCAATACTCCGTGTGAATGGGTGGTGTGTCGGACGGCACCGGCGGGCCGAACGCGATTGTTAGCTGAAAGGCCAGACCGGGAATCACGACGCAGGGATATCGAACTCGAACCGATTCTCACCCGAAGACGTGACCTCGAATCGCACCGGACTCTCTTCATCACTCGAATAAGGGAACGGGACAATGTCTTCCGTGACGAGCCTGCGATCGTCATCCCCTTTTTCTCCGTCAAGGCCGAACACCTCTTTTGATTTCGCGTCGACGATGCACGAAAAAGAAACCCGATACTCACCGACCGGCAAGCCCTTCCCGTCGGTGGAACGGAGCGAGAGGTTCCCGTCTTTGTCCGTCTCGCCGACACCCAAGTTATAAGGCTGGACCGGCCGACCAACGGGCCGCATGTACACGATCAAACGCTCGTACGACTCGCCCGCCATCAAGACCTTTCCCGTCACCGGGTAAAGGGACGGCCGTCCGCCACACCCCAGAGAAGCTACCGCCACGAAAAGAAGGCAGAATGAAGGGCGTATAAAATTCATCGCAACAAAAAACCGTGTGTAAGCGGGCCGCCCTGACGGGGCGATCAGCCGAAAACGAATAGGTCACATCGTCCATCGTGTGCACAATGACATTCGATGTGCACGAGGATGCCGATCAGATACCGATGCCGATGCCGATGCCGATGCCGATGCCGATGCCGATCAGTTCAGTTCAGTCGTCTCTCGACACGACTCGATCGGGCCGTCGATATGGGTCGGGCGGCAATTGTATCGGCACGCCAATCAAGCCGATGAAGGATTGGCACCGATACGGTTAATAAAGCGTGAAGGTCCAGCGGTGGTTGACGAGACAGCCGCCTGCTTCCCAAACCTCCCAAATTACCATCACGAAGCGGATCTGTTCTTAACAATTGAAATGTGAAGTTTTGAGTCATCTTTGGTGTGCGGACTTTCAGGCGTACCGTTTTGACGATATCAAATGGGAGCGTGGAGGGTCCGGGGCGTGGTTCCGGCGACGTCGGCTTGACGGAGGAGGGTTTCGTGATGCGTTGTCGTTCACGTGGATCGGGATTTGGGTTCATGTCGGTGAAGTGCACGTCCGTTGGGGCTCGGCGGATGGTTCGCCTGATCGCGGCCTTTTTTTTGTCCGCCGTCGTTTCGATCGGAAGCGGGGTTTGTGATGGCGTCGGCGGGCGGGCATGGGGTGACGATTGGCCGACGTTTCGTCATGACCAGCGGCGTAGCGGGGTGACGTCGGAGACGATTGACGCGTCGACGCTCCGGGCGGATTGGCAGTGGCGGGCCCCCTCGCCTCCGGCGTCGGCATGGCCGGACGCGGCGAAGTGGGATGCGTACGCGACGCTCGACGGGCTCCGTTCGATGCGGGACTATGATTCGGCCCTGCACCCGATCGTGGTCGGGGACCGACTTTTCTTGCCGGGCAACGCGGATGACACGGTGCGTTGTTTGTCGGCGGAAACGGGGGAACTGTTGTGGCAATTGACGGTCGAGGCCCCGGTGCGGATCGCGCCGACCTATCACGACGGCCTCGTCTACTTCGGTTGCGACGACGGGGCCGTTTACGCGGCCGACGCGTCGACCGGCGAACTCCGTTGGCGGACGCCTCTGAGCGGGTTACCGTCGGGGGAAAACTCGTTCTTGAACAACGGTCGAATCTGCTCGTTGATGCCGGTCCGCTCGGGAGTGCTGATCGACGCGGAGGCGGGGACGGGCGTGGTCGCGGCTGGGATCTTTCCGTGGCAGGCGACGCTGCTGGGCGCGGTGGACCTGACGAGCGGCGAGATCGTGTGGCGGCAGGATCTGGGAACCGGTTGGACGCTCGAGGGGGCGATGTTGTTGTCGCCAAGCTACATCATCGCGCCTCAGGGCCGTTCGGCGCCGCTGCGATTCGAGCGGGACGGGGGCCGACCGGACGGCGTGATGTCGGGCGGGGGCGGGTCGTTCGTGGTGCTCAGCGAAGACTCGCGGCTGTTCCACGGCCCGGGGAACAAGGGAGGGTGGATCACCGAATCCGATGCCTCGGGTATGACCGGAGAGGAGGGCGCGGTCGATAAGATCGCGAGTTTTGATAAGGGTTTGGCGATCGTCGTCCGCGGCCACACGGCGTTCCTGCTCGACGATCGACGGTTGGCCGCGTTCGACCGTCGGACCGGAGAATTCCTTTGGGTTTCGCCGTGCGACTGCCCGCACGAACTGATCTTGGCGGGCGAGACGCTGTTTGCCGGTGGGGACGACGAGGTGTTGGCGTATTCCGCCGCGGACGGCCATCCGGTTTGGCGGGGCGAGGTCGAGGGGCGGGCGATCGGGTTGGCCGTCGCCTCCGGGGGGCTGTTCGTTTCCACGGACACGGGCGTGGTCCACCGCTTCACGCCCGGCGGTCCCGCCGTCGATCCGCCGATTGTGGATGATTCGCCCTCGGACTTCGAGCTCGCTCAAGGCCCCGGGGCGGAAGTCGTGCCGGAACCGGATCCGGACCTCCTCCACCGCTGGGTTTTCCGGAACGGGCAGGCGGAACTTGGGGATTCCGGCTCGCGAGGGCCTTGGTCGTTGCGTTCGGCCGCGCCGCAGGGGGTTCCGCTAGAGATGCCTCCGGGGTCCCGACTTGTCCGACAAGGTGACGAGCACGCGTTACGTCTTGACGGGCGGACGGCGCCCTCGGTGGTCGAGGATTTTCGCGCGGTGCCGCACCCCGACGCGGCGTTGACGGTCGAGGCGTTCGTTCGCATCGATCAGCCGCTCGCGTGGGGCGGGATCTGTTCGGTGATGCAGGACAACGGCGCGTACGAGAAGGGATGGATTTTGGGCTACCGCGATCGGTCATTCGGGTTTGCGGTCAACGGCCGCGAGGGCCCGGACCGATTGACGTGGGTGACCGATCCACAGGGGCGGATCACGGAGGGAACCTGGTATCACGTCGCGGCGACGTACGACGGGACCCGTTCGACGCTTTATCTCGACGGCGAAGCGGTCGCCGTGTCGGAGGAGCAAAGCGGGGCCATCGATTATCCGCGGCGAGCGGGTTTCCACTTGGGGGCTTACAGGGACGACGACGAGCACTTCCTCGCCGAGGGGATGCTTCACGAGGTTCGGGTCTATCGACGAGGGTTGGCCCCGGACGAGATCGCCCGGCACGCCGCGGCGAAGCTGGGGAGATTCGAATCGCCGACCGCCACGGGCGATCCTCAGCCATCGGAAACGCCGGTCGCCGCGCCAGTCGCCGGACCCGTTTTGAAGTTTGTCGGGCCGGGCGCCGCCGAGGTTCGCTGGACGACGGCAACGCCCCAGCCGACGCGGTTGCGGATCAGCGAGGGGGAAGCCGCGGTCACGATCGCCGAACCGGAGACGGAGACGACGGAACATTTCGCGGCGCTGACGAATCTCAGGCCCCAGGCGGTCGTCAAGTTTCGGATCATTCAGACGGTCCGGGGGCGGAAGGTGAGCAGCGAGGAGTATGAGTGCGACACCCATTTCGATTACTCGAGACGTTCGCTTCCGCCGCCCACGCCGGACGTGGAGGCGGAGTCGGCCCGCGCCGAACGATGGGTCTCGGGACTCGATGGCGGGAACCCGCGAGGGATCGGTGTGGTGTGGGGTTGTGCGGACGAAGGCCGGTTCGCCGAATCGTTGGCGCGGCTCAGCGGTCATGACGTGATCGTCGTCGAGGAGGATCGTGAGCAGGTCGAGGCCGCCCGACGAAGGCTGGCGGATGCCGGCGTGTACGGACGCGTCGTCGCCGCGCGGATGGCCCGCTCGGCCGAGGAGATCGGACTCCCGGCCGGCACCGCGAACTGGTTGTGGGTCGACCCACATTCGGCGGGAACGCTCGACGACGAGCGGTGGTTGGAAGACGCGTTAACACTCGTCCGCCCGCGGGGCGTGGTCGCGGTTCCCGGCTCTTGGGAACGGGGCGAAATCTTGTCCCGTGCCTCGTTCGAGCTGCTACCCGGCGGGGGCGTTGAATCGCCTGATGCCCCGGCCGCCGAGGATCCGCTGGCGATGGATTTGGCGCGTGCCCCGCGGCACGACGGCGCCGCGGGGTGGACGCATATGTACGGGACTGCGGACAACGCCGCGTACGCCGGCGAGACATTATCGGGGGTTCGCCATACGGACGATCTCCGTGTCGCGTGGGCCGGGCGTCCGGGGCCGAGGTACCAATCGGACCGTGGGAATCGAAAGCCGTCCCCGCTGGCGGCCGACGGGCGTTTATACCTGCAAGGGCTCCGCCGGACGATCGGGATCGACGCCCACAACGGCTCGATCTTGTGGGCCTTGGAGCTGCCGGAGATCGCCCGTTTCAACGTCCCGCGTGATTGTTCCAACTGGTGTGCCGACGAGCAGAACGTCTACATCGCCGCGCGACATCGATGCCTCGTCATCGACGGCCGGACGGGAGAGATCGGCGAAGAAAGGATCGTCCCGAATCCCGAGGATGCGGGTGCAGGGGAAGAGGCTTGGGAGTGGGGTTATGTCGCCCGCCCGGCTGGCCTTCTGGTCGGCTCGGCGGTGCGTCAGGGCGCGGCCTTCAAGGAGTTCTGGGGTCCGGAGAACTGGTACGACAGCTCCGACGGCGAGCACGCGAAGAAAGTCTGCTCGGATTTCCTGTTCGGTCTCGACGCGGTGACGGGAGATTCGCGTTGGCTTTACCGCGGCGGGCTCGTCGTGAACCCGACGATCACGATCGCCGACGGGAGGATCCATTTCGTCGAGTGCCGTTCTTCGCAAGCGATCTCCGCCGCGGCACGGCGTCTCGACGGCGATGACTTTTGGGCCAACCTGCATCTCGTGACACTTGACCTGCAAAGCGGTGAACGGTTGTGGGAGACGCCGGCGAAACCGATGGAAGGTCAGTCGGCGTTTTACCTTGTCGCCGCCGAGGGACGGTTGTTGATGCAGTCGAGTCGCGGGGGCGTTTTCGCGATGTACGCGTTCGACTCGGAGACCGGAGAGATGCTGTGGCGTGGCCGTTACGATTGGGAGGCCGATCACCACGGGAAGCACTTGTCGCGTCCCGCGGTCGTCGAGGGTCGGGTCTATCTCCGACCGCTGACGCTCGACTTGGCTGACGGCTCGGTGGTTTCCGAATCTTTTCCGGACGGTCACCAATGCGGAACCTACACGGCGAGTCGCGACGCGTTGTTCCTCCGGGCGGGAAATTTGACCGTTTGGGACCGCGTTTCCGACGGGGCGACACGCTGGGACCGTTTGCGTCCCGACTGTTGGATCAGCACGATTCCGGCCGAAGGGATGCTCCTCTCGCCCGAAGGGGGTGGCGGGTGCTCCTGCGGAGGATGGATCGAGACCTCGATCGGGTTCGCGCCGCGATGGAGAATCCGTTGAAACTGACCACCCCCAATTTCGCGGTTCGATATGGCGTCGGTGTGGTCGTGTGCTTGGCGCACGCCGCGGTCGCGGTCGCCTGTCAGTACACCGTTCGTGACATCGGGTTTGTCGACCTCCGGGGGCCCGAATACTCGATCGTGATTCGGGGAGACGTCGACGATCGGGTCAAAAAAGAGGCGGCGGTCGAACTGAATTGGTTGACGGACAGCAACGCCCGGTCGACGTTCCGCCCCGGGAACGTTTCCGGGTGGGTCGTCGAAATCGTCGACCGGCAAGGCCGCGTGTTGCGGATGGGCGGGTCGGAGTCGCCGCGATCGTCGGCGTCGGATCCCGCGAGCCTCGACGCGAAACGGATCGGCCGGATCGTTCGGGAACGTTTCGAGAGCCCGGCGATGAAAGCGATTCGTGACGGCGCGGCCGAGACGTTCGCGGAGATCTTGGTGGTCGAAGGCTCCGACGCGTCAGAACGAAATCGTGCGAACGAGATGGCCCGTCAGGCGACGGCCGCCCTCGCGAAACTGGAACCGATGCTGCCCCGCCCGCTCGCCAAACCGGTGGGGAGCATCACGGTGGCCGCCGACCGACGTGCGGCCGAGACGATGCTGCTGTGGGCCTTGGGGCTCGACTCGTTAGCGCCGGAGCGTTCCGCCATCGCGGTGATCTACGGCCGGGGCAAGTTGGCCGGACGAGTCGTGTCGGCCGAGGAAGGGGACGGGCGAGAATTGCTAGCCCAGTTGGCTTTGGTGGGCGAGTCGTGCGAGTGCGAAACGGACCGGCGATGGACGGAGGAACCCGTGCTCCCCGGGTACTGGCCAGAAGAATTTCGCCGCCGTGCCTCCGATGGTCTCGGGTTCGATCCGGATAGTCCCCTGGTGCGAGCCGAGGTGGCCCGAATCGTGGGCCGAAATTCTCGCGAAGGGGGCAGAGGGACCGACGGCCACACAGGCGACGGACGAGGACAAGACGCGATCCAACGCTTGTTGCTGGGATACGACGAGAGCGAGGTCAACACCCCCGCCGCGCCCGACGGAGAACGCCGCACCGCCGCGGGGGATGAAAGCTTGCTCGAAGGACAATCCGAGGCCCAGAGTCGCTCGGCTTCGAATCGCTCGCCGGTAACAGAAGGCGTTCGCGCGACCGTCGTCGCGGGAGACGGCTGGGGGTTCGAAGGCGACTCGGAGGATCTGCGGAACGGGCGGGCCGAATCAAACGGGCGGGCCGAATCAAACGGGCGGGCCGGGTCAAACGGGCGGGCCGGGTCGACGAACCCCGAGTCGGCTGCGGTTGGTGCCACCCCAAGCGACGAGGATCGCCCCCCCGCGGCGTCGCGGCCGCCGGCCCACGTCGGGGTGGGCATCCCGGAGAGCGAAGCGGGGGAGGCAACCGATCGAGAATACGACTCGGGTGCATCCTCGGGGCCGTGGTTCATGGTCGGAGGTGTCCTGGTCGGATTTGTTGTCCTCTCGGCGTTGGTGATCGTCTCGACCGGACGAGGACGTCGATGAAGACGAGGACGTCGCTGAAGATGTTGTTCCGGCTCGTGATTTGCGAACTCCGGTATCGCCCTTGGACGGCTGCCTTGACCGTCGCGATCACGGCCTCCGCCGTCGTTGCGGTGCTGTTCTTCGTCGGCTTATCGGAGACCCTCGCGAAGCGGACGCGGATCATCCAGCGTGACATGGGGCTCAACGTCCGCTTCATTCCGGAGGGCAACCGGCCCGACCGGTATTGGCTTCGGGGGTACGCCGAAGGTTCGATCGATCAGACGCTCGTCGACGGGCTGTCGAACCAGGACGTGGCGAATCGGCTCGTGCCCATGCTTCAGCGGGCGATCCCGATGGGCGAGGGTGAGGCGATCCTCACCGGGATCGGCGAAGAGCGTTTCGCCAACGGCCGAGCGATGAAGCCCGTGTTCGGCGGGATCGCGACCGGGGAGACGGTCGTGCTCGGATCGGCCGCCGCCGAGTTGGCGGGGGTCACCGAAGGCGACTCGATCGCCATTCTCGGCCGAGAGTTTCTCGTCGCCCGCGTGTTGGCCGCCGAAGGGTCGTCGGACGATTTGCGGGTCCACGCCGAATTGCCGATCGTTCAGTCGCTGCTAGGAATGCCCGGAAAGCTCAACGAGATCCGGGCGTTGGAATGTGGGTGTGATGAGTCGGTGACGGACCCGGAGGAACGGTTGCGTGAGGTGTTCGGGGCCCTGCTCCCGGGGACGATGATGATTCGACACGACCGGATGGCCGACACCCGACGGAGACAGCGACAGCTCGCCGACCGCGTGGCGAAGACGGCCACGCCGTTGGCGGTCGCCTTCGCCACGGTGATCGTCTCCGCGTTGCTAATTCTCAATACGCGTCAACGGAGGCGTGAGATCGGATTATTGACGGCGGTCGGCCGCGACCGGCGATTCCTCGTCGCGTTGATCGGGTGTCGCTCGGTGGTCTTGGGCGTGATCGCGGGCTTGGGCGGGGTCGTGACGGCGTGGGCGATTCTGGCGTGGGGCGGACCGCACTTCTCGGGCGCCGACATGCCGCCGCCCGATTGGTCCGGTTGGTGGCTTTCGCTCGGGTTGACGTTGGGCGCGGCGATCCCTGCCGTCGCATCGCTGTTACCGATCGCTTTCGCCAGCCGGGTCGATCCGGCCGTGACCTTGCGCGAGGAGTGACCCGATGCACGAAGAGAACCGCGGGACGCTCCGCGAATCGCCCCACCACGCCACGGCGATGGCGGGCCAACCGGCAGCGACCGGAAGTCAAGCCGGGCGTGGCTCCGACCGAGCCGAGGCGGCGATCACGCCACGCCCGCTGCTACGGATGCACGACGTCACACGTCGGTTCGTGTGCGGACAAGAGCGAATCGATGCGGTTCGAGAAGCCTCGTTGGAATTGTGGCCCGGCGAAATTGGTGTCGTCGGCGGCCCCAGCGGGAGCGGAAAGTCGACGTTGCTGCTGATGGCCGCGGCGATGCTGTCGCCTTCGGCCGGACGCATCGAGCTGTTCGGACGAGACCTCGCGAACGTGCCAGCGTCGGAGGCGACCGCGTGGCGCGGCGGACCGCTGGGCGTGGTGATGCCGATGTGCGACCTGGTGCCATACCTGCACGCGTTGGATAACGTGCGGATGGCGGCGAACGGCCCCAACAGCCGCGATCGGGCCGTCGAACTGCTGGAGCGTTTCGGACTCGGCGACCGGCTCCGGCATCGCCCGTCCCAATTGAGCACCGGGGAACAACGACGGGTGCTCGTTGCCCGAGGGTTGGTGAACGGGCCCGAATTGGTCATCTGCGACGAGCCGACCGCCAACCTCGATCCGGACAACGCGGATCAGATCCGTGACCAACTTCTCCGCGAACGCGAACGGGGTGCCGCGGTGCTGATCGTCACGCACGAATCGTGCCAGCGGTTTACCGCTGACCGCCGCTGGCGAATGCGGTCGGGATACCTCGAGCCGGAAACCACCAAAGTGAGAACGCCGTCGTGAACGACTTGCCGAACTATCAGAGTCCCGATCTTCCCCCCGGGCTGGACCGTGTCGAGATGCCTGTCGTCGAGGCGACCGACGAGACGCTCCGCGGGCTGGGGAGAATCGTCGACTCGCCCGACGAGATCGAGATCGAGATCGTTCGTTGGCCGGCCACGGGGTGGCGTCCCGTGGATCCCGACAGCGGAGACGAGGGGGGCACTCGGGAGGGCCGATTCCTCTGCCAATGGCGAGGCGACGTGCTCTACGGGGAGAACACCGCCGTCGGCGGTAACTACATTCTGGGGTACGGGGCGTCACCCGAGTCCGCGCGCGAAGACCATTCACGGCCCCCACGCGAACTGCTGTTGTGGCACTGCAACTATCACCCTGACGGTGGCCAGCTCTTTTTCCCCGAAGCCCCCACCGCGTTCCTGGCGCCGCTGGCCCCGCCCGGGGACGACGTCCGCCCGGAGGATTTCGTCTGCTTTCGGTTTGACGGCCGTCGGGGGCTCTACATCCATCCCAACACATGGCACGACGGGGTCTATCCGGTTTCCGGCCGCGGCGAATTCTACGGGCGGCAAGGTGCCGTGCACGCACGAGTTTCCGTCCACTTCGCCCGCGAATTCGGCTGTCTCTTGGCCGCTCACTTGCCAGATTAGGAATCGGTAGGAAAAAAGTGTCCGTTCGTTTGGTGCGGCCCGTCCGGGTCTATCGTGGGTGGACGGATACGACGCTTGCCGAATCCGTTGTGGCCATCAATCGCTTCCGGCTTAGGGGGCGTCGCCGTGCAGTTCTTGCCGCATCGTTTCCCGCGCCACCTCGAGCGCCTCCGGTAACTTCTCCGGGTCTTTTCCGCCGGCCTGCGCCATGTCGGGCCGGCCGCCGCCGCCTCCGCCGACGACCTTGGCAACCGTTCCGACCCACTGGCCCGCCTTCAGCCCCCGTTCGACCAACGCTTTGCTCAGCCCGCCGACCAGTAACACCTTCTCGTCGCCGCTCGCGGCGAGCATCACCGCGGTCGGCCCGTCGCTCTTTTTGCGGATCTGGTCGATCCATCCCCGCATCACGTTCGGGTTCGCCCCGGGGGTCTCCGCAACGATCAACAACGTTTCGCCGATCCGCTCCCCCCCGGCAATCAGATCGTCCGCCGACAGCTTCCCGCCGCGGGTCATCTCACGGAGCTGCGCGAGCAACGCTTCACGGTCACGAAGCAACGACTCGACCCGGCCCGGGACATCCGCGGTGGCGACGTTCAACAGCCGCGCGGCGTCGCGGAGGATGCCGCGGGCCTGCGGATAGTTCGACACCAACCCGGAACCGGTCGCACCCGTCTCGGCCGTCTGGCCCGACGCGTGCCCGGCTTGCAATTCCTTCTTCAGCCGCCTGGTTTCCTCGACCAACTCGCGTACCCGGGCGACGACGTCGCCGGCGTCACACCCCAAGACCTCCGCGGTGTGGTTCACGGCTCGGATCGTCTCCTCGCGATGCTCGGCCGCTCGCGGACCGGTGACCGCAATGACACGGCGGGTCCCGGCCGAGACGCTCTCTTCGCCGATCAATTCGAACGCCTCGACCTCGCCGGTGTGGTCGAGGTGCGTTCCCCCGCACAACTCCTTGCTGAAGCTCCCCATCGTCACCATTCGCACGGGGTCGGGATACTTTTCACCGAACAACATCATCGCCCCGGAATCGCGAGCCTCGTTCAGCGGGACGTTCCTCCAATCGATCGGGTCGTCGGCCCGCACCCGGTCGAGCACGTCCTCGCGAATCTTTGCCAGCGTCGCGTCGGGGACGGCCTCCTGGTTGGTGAAGTCGAATCGCAGCCAATCCGGCTCGACCTTGCTCCCTTGTTGCTGCGCGTGGCGGCCGACGTTTTTCTGCAGCGCGTAGTGCAAAATGTGCGTCGCCGAGTGGGCCCGCCGAAGCGCGTCACGGACGTCCACGTCGACTTCCGCGACACACGGCACGCTCTCCTTCACCACGCCCGAAACGACGTGCCCGTGATGAACGATCAGCCCGCCATGTTTTTGCGTGTCGGTGACTTCGAACCGGAACCCGTCCCCGGCGATCACCCCACGGTCCCCGACCTGCCCGCCCGACTCGCCGTAAAATGGTGAACGGTCCAAGATCAATCGGCACGCCGCGTCGGCCCGAGCGTCGAGCTCGCCGACCAGCTTCCCCTCGTGGTCTTCGTCCCGTCCGTCCTCGGTAATGATCCCCCGCACGGTCGCCTCGCAACGGGTCGCCTCGTAGCCGACGAACTCGGTCTCGCGAAGCACCTCCTTGAGCGTTTCCAGCGGTCCCGTTTGGAACAGCTTGAACTGATCACCGCCGCTGACCCGCGCGTGCTCTTCCATCGCCTCCGCGTAGCCGGCCCAATCGAACGTGAAGTGGTGTTCGGCCCCGAGTTGCTGCAGCAGTTCCGGCGGCACGCCACAACTCGTGTACAGCTCCGCCGCCTGGCCGCCGGCGATCATCCCGGTCCCGTCGGCCCGCATCTCGTCGAACATTTTCTCGATCCGGTTGAGCCCGGAATCGAGCGTCGCGAAGAACCGTTCCTCCTCCCCGCGGATCACCCCTTCGACCCGGCTCACCGTTTCGGACAATTCCGGGTACGGACCCTTCATCGCGTCGGCGACCGCCGCGACGACCCGATACAGGAACGGCTCGCGGAGCGACATCTGGTGCCCGTCGAGCACCGCCCGTCGGACCAACCGGCGGATCACGTACTTCGCCCCGTTCGCGCCGGGGTAAACGTTTTCGTGCACCGCGAAGGTCGCGGCCCGGACGTGGTCGGTGATCCGTCGCAACCGTCGCCCCTGGTCGCTTTCGAAATGGTACGGCACCCCGACCACTTCCGACGCCGCCTCGACGATCGGCATCAAACTGTCGATATGAAAGTTCGTCGGCACCCCCTGCAACACGCTCGCGGTCCGCTCCAAACCCATCCCCGTGTCGATGTTCTTGCTGGGAAGCGGTTGCAGGTTGTCCGGCGGATCGCCGACCCGGTTGAACTGCGTGAACACCAGGTTCCAGATCTCCACCTCCGAGCCGTCATCGAGCTTGTAATAAATCTCGCTGCACGGGCCGCACACCCCGTCGGGCCCCTGGCTCGGCGCCGACGCCGGCCAAAAGTTCTCGTCCTCTTCCATCGGCGTGATCCGCGTGTGGGGCAAACCGACCGCGTCGTGCCAAATCCCCGCCGCCTCGTCATCGTCCTTGTAGACGGTGACGTTCAACCGATTCGGGTCGAGCCCTAACCAGCGCTTGTCGGTCAAAAACTCCCACGCCCACCCGATCGCTTCCCGCTTGAAGTAATCGCCGAAGCTGAAGTTCCCCAACATTTCGAAGAACGTGTGGTGGTACGCGGTCCGCCCGACGTTATCGATGTCGCCAGTCCGTAAACACTTTTGGCACGTCGTGGCCCGGGTGAAATCGAGCTTCACCTTCCCCAAAAAATGGTCCTTGAACTGGTTCATCCCCGCGGGGGTGAACAGCACCGACGGGTCCCACGTCGGAACCAGCACGTCGCTCGGTTTACGGACGCAGCCCTTGCTCTCAAAGAAGGCCAAATACTTTTCGCGGAGCTCGTCGGTTTTCATAAGTCGCGTCTACAGTCGGTGGAGTTCTTGAGCCCGCGATGATATCGAAAGCGGGGCGTCAGGCGGAGGGCGGGTTAACCGTTCGAGGCGTCGGGGGGCCGCTCCTCCGCACGTCCTTTTCGACGCTCTGCCGAGACGCCGCGAAGCCAAATCGCCACGGCCGCGACCGACGATCCGATCGCCGCCATGAGAAGGTCCTTTTGAGGGTCCCAAACGTCGCCCTGTTGGCCGTTGTACGCCTCCGCCTGCTCGGGCGACAAAGTCACCGCCAACACCCACTCCAAGATCTCGTACAACGCCCCGATCGCGAGCACGACCGCGATCGACTGGACCGCCGCCCCCCGCGGCCCCATCCCCCCGTACCGCCGCAAGCACTCCGCGGCCGGGGGCACCAGGCACAACCCCGACGCCAAATGCACGAGGCGGTCGTAGTGATTCCGTCGCCACCCGAACGCCTCGGAGATCGACGTCCCCAGCCACGCCTCGGACCACGCGTCGTAGGGAACAAACGAATAGATCCAGCGGGCCCCCACGATGTGCAGCCACAAGAACGCCAGCACGCACACGACCGACGAGAACCGGAGCCACCCGTAACGGATCGCCAAACCCAGCCCCGCGAGCGCGCCCGCCGTCGGCGCATGCTGTAACGTCAGCTCGCGGGGATACGGGGCGCCCGCGAACGAAGCCGCGGTCAGCAGTCCCGTCGCGATCACCAATCCCGTCGAAAGTCGTGATTTTGTCGAAGGTTGCGGTTGTGTCGGTGCCGAAGGATTTGTCATACGGCTAACAGGCTAACGTTTTCGTTTCACGAGGGGAGATTCCGTCCATGGGTTCGCGGTCGAACGGTTCGCGGACGAATAGTTCGCGGTTGAACAAGTCTTGGGGCGGAAAGTGGTCTCGCGGCGAAACGTGGCGTGCCGCGGTGACCGCCGGAGCCTGTGTCGTCGCGGTATCGCTGGCGACCGGGCCGCTCGCGATCGCCCAAGCACCCGGCGGAGCGGAAGCGGTTAACGCGGGTCTCGCCGATTCGGACGCGGTCGAACCGGGTCCGATCGCGCGGACCGTCGGGGCGATGAACCCGGCCAATTGGAATTGGCCGTCGTTCAAGCCGCCGCAGTTGAAAATGCCGCAGCTGCTGCCGGCCCGGGAAGACCGCGAGCGAATCGTCGAGAAGAACGACAGCCTTTGGGACGACGTCGCGACGACGTCCCAGCGGAGCTGGAACAAGACGAAGGAAGTGTTGCACCCCCGAAAACTGAACCCGATGACCTGGTGGTCGGCCCCGGACGAACCGTCCCAGCCGGTCGCCCAGAAGTCGCCGGGGTTCTTCGGCTCGCTGTTCGGCCCCGCCGACCAGCCGGAGGAACGCGTCGCCGACGTGACGGACTTCCTCGGCCAAGACCGCCCCGACCGCTGAGTACGCCCCGACCGC
>JAWLFY010000086.1:16871-20794 GCA_041685355.1 Pirellulaceae bacterium
CGCCCCGACCGCTGAGTACGCCCCGACCGCGGAGCTCGGCCCGACCGCGGAGACCGCGCCGACCGCTGAGTTACGCCCGACCGCTGGGTGCGGCCGGACCGCTGACTTGTCCCGGCGGGATTCGCGAGGGATGATCAGGAGAGACGTGTCCGACGCGGACGCGTCCCCGGATGCCTCTCCCTCAAGGCCCCTGTCATGGCGATTCCCCCCTGGACCGTCGAACTGCTCCGCCGCGGGCTCGTCGATGTCGCCAACAAGGCGGGCGAGCCGGCCACGCTTCGCCGACTCAAAGAACAAGCCTCGGGGATCCTTCAAGACCTTCCCGAATCGGCCGCGCGGGGGATCCAACGCGTGATCCAAACCGCCGAATCGGGGAAGGAGTCGGTCCAGCGTTGGAGCCGCCGCCATACCTCGTTAGCGGTCCCGCTGATCAACGCGAGCGGCGTCCTCTATCACCCGATGGGGACCGGCGTCCCGATCGACCAGCGGGTCCTCGAGGTCGGCCAGGAAGTGCTCCGCGGTGATGTCGTCCTCGGCGCGGGGATGGCCGATCGGATCACCCGACGCCTGCAACGCTCTCTCGCCGATCATGCCCTCGCGGACCACGAGGGGATCTCGGTCGCGATCGCCGCCAGCTTCCCCGCCGCGCTTTCCGCGGTCTCGCTCCTCGGCACCCGTCGCACCCTCGTCGTCCACCGCCGACACGCGGTCCGTCTCGACGGCGGGGTCCCGCTCCCCGAAGCGTTCGGCAGTGTCCTCCCGTTGGTGACCGAAGTCGGCGGGTGCGACCGGGTTGATCCGGAAGATTTCCAAGGGCTCGAACGCCCCTGCCTGATTTCGGCCGATGACGGACGAAACGGATTCGAACCGATCGAGCTCCCCGCCGATTCGATCCGTGTTCATGTCCTCCCGGTCGGTGTCCTCACCGATTCCCCGAACCGGGTCGTCCCCTCCGCCGAATCGTTGCTTCGCGACGGCGCGGATCTTGTCGTCTTCGCCGGCGACGCGATCGCCGGCGGGCCGCCGTGCGGGATCATCGTCGGCCGCCACGAAGCGATCGAGACGATCCGCGACTCGGCCTCCTGGCCGGCATTGGAAGCGAGTGTCGCCGTGCACGCGATGGTCGCGGCCGCGGCCGAACCGCTCGCCGACGGTTCGGGCGGGATCCGCCCGATCGACGCCTTGATCTCCACCTCCGAAGACAACCTACGAGACCGCGCCGAACGGCTCGCGACCCGGCTCAGCGGGACCGAATCGATCGTCTCCGCCCGTGTCACCGCCGACCCGGCACGGATCACCGAAGCGGGACGATGGCGAATTCCGTCGCGACAGCTCGTGCTCACCCACGCGACGCTCGACGCCGAGTCGTGGGCCCGTAAACTCGCCGAAGACCTCCCCGCCGTCGCGGTCACCGCCGCGGAAGGGACGATCCGGGTTGACCTCCGCTGGCTCGACCCCGCCCACGACGGCCCCCTCGCCGAATCACTCCTCCGCTAACCGGGATGGCTTCAGCCCGATGCGGCGACGGCGTGTTCGGTTATCTCTCGATTCGGTTTAACCGATCGCGCGGGGCGAATCGGCGGATCTCGGCTCGCGTCGCGCGTTCGGTTTCGTGGTCGGCCCGTTCGATCGCATCGGCGAGGCGTGCGCGGAGCCGGTCGAGGTGGCGGATCGCGCGGAGCAGCAGCTTTAAATCGGCGCCACACCGACGGCACGCGTCTTGGGGACGTTGTTTGGCTCGGCACGCGGGACAACGGAAGGGAGCCGGGTCGCCATCGGGTCGCAGGACGGGAGGGTGTCCCGCTGACCGAAGTCCCTCGCCGTCGGGCGGGGTGTCACTCGACATAGAACAGCACGTCGTCGAGTTCCTGACTGATCGCCTCGATCTCGTCGTGGTCTTCTTTGGCGATCGCCGCCTCGAGCCTTTGTCCGAGATCCCGGATTTCCTCCGCGTCTTCCTCGTTCAGGTTCCCGCTAAGCCGCTGGGCCCGTTGCAGCAGTCGGGTCGCCGTCGCCGCCGGGTTGGCGGGGGCAGCGACGCCGTCGGCTTGGTCGACCCGTCGCCAACCGGCCGCGTCGAGGGTCTCGCCATCGGCCGCGGCCGATTCGTCTCGAGAAAGCGGGGTCCCGAACGCCGAGCCCACGGCGGGGGCGGCGAGGTCCCGATCGGGTTCGTATCCGCCGCCCTCGTCGGAAGCATCGAACATTTCCCCGAGACGACGTTTGGCATCGTCGCGGTCTTCGTCGCGGAACTGCGAGAGGGCGTTGTCGATCCGCAAGTCTTGCTTCTTTCCGGTCGCCGTTTGGATCGCGGTGACGTGCAAGATGCCGTCGAGATTGAGATCGAAGCGGACATCGATCCGGGTCTTGTCGCCGCCGCCGGCGTCGACATCGACGTTGAATTCGCCGATCTTTCGGTTTCGCGACAGATCGCTGTGTTCGCCCTGGTAGACCTTGATCGCGGCGGTCGTCTGTTCGGCGTGCGACTTGTAATAAGACCGGATGTGGGATGCGGGGAGCGGCGCGTTGCGGTGGATGATCGGCGAGAATTCGAGCATCGGGCCGGCGAAGCCGTACCCGACGACGGCTTCGATACCGAGTGTGTGTCCGGTGACGTCGACGAGGACCGGCCCGACCGACTGGCCGCCGAACATCGCCCCTTGCATCGCGGCGCCGAGGGCGACGGCAAGGTCGGGGTCGACGGCGCGGCTCGGTTCGAGCGAAAACTCTTCGCGGAGCCGTTCTTGGATCCTCGGCGTTCGGGTCGTTCCGCCGACGAGGACGAGGTCGTCGATGTCGCTCGGCCGGAGCTTCGCGTCGCGGAGCGCTTCGTCGACGCATTCGATCGTGCGATCGATCAAGCCGGCGATCAATTCTTCGTATTCGTTGCGGGTCACCGAAGTCTTCAGGTTCAGCGCCGTGCCGTCCCGCTGGGCGATGAATTCTTCGGCGATGTCGACGCTCGCGTCGGTCGATAATCGGCATTTCGCCTGTTCGCACGCGCGGAGCAGCCGCCAACGGGTACCGGGGTCCTTGCGGAGATCGACGTCGTGGTCGGTGAGGAAGCCGTCGGCGACATGTTTTGCCAACAGGGCGTCGAAGTCGTCGCCGCCGAGCTGTGTGTCGCCCTTGCTGCTGAGCACCTCGACGACGCCGGCTTCCATGCGGACGACTGAGACGTCGAAGGTCCCGCCGCCGAAGTCGTAGACGACGATGTGCTGCAACCGGTCCGAACCGGCGTGGTAGACGAGCGTCGCCGCGGTCGGCTCGTTGATGATCCGTTCGACCTTGAGCCCCGCGAGCTCGCCCGCTTCGCGGGTCGCTTGACGTTGGTTCTCGTCGAAAAACGCCGGCACGGTGATCACGGCGCGGCTGACCGGTCGGCCGAGCCGGTCGCTGGCCCGATCGCGAAGCCGACGGAGGATCATCGCGCTGATTTCCGGCGGAGTGAACGACTGGTCGCCGAGCTTCAATTTCTCCATCGACCCCATATGCCGTTTCACCGACGCCCGGGTCCGTTCGGGGAACGCGGCGAGTTGGTTGCGGGCGATTTCGCCGGTGATCAGCTTCCCTTCGGGATCAAGTCCGACGACGGAGGGCAAGATCTGACCTCCCTCCGGGTCGGTGAGGACTTCCGGCACACCGTCGATCACCACGGCGACGACGCTGTTGGTTGTCCCCAAGTCGATACCGATGATCGGGTCGTTCGATTCGTTCATGGCTTGAATCCGTGACGGGCGAGGAAAGTGCGATGGGGAACGGATCGGCCGCGATCGGCCGGATCAGGAGGTTTTCGCGACGCATACCTCGGCGTAGCGAACCAGGTCGCCACGCCAGCGATACGCGGGCCCGAATTGTCGGAGGACGGTCCCGGGCGGGTGCTCCGACGACTCGAGTGACTCGATGGCGTTCATCGTTCGGCC
>JAWLFY010000237.1:0-5049 GCA_041685355.1 Pirellulaceae bacterium
CCAGTCGTGACTAAACGCGCGGCCGGCATCGCCGCTGACGTATTGGAACAACAACCCCGTGACCGCGATCCGGAGGACGTTCACGAAAATCGCGATCATCGGTGCGATCGCGAACATCAACAAGAATCGGGGCCAGCGGTACCGGCAAAACAGCGACCAGCCGACCGCGACCGCCAACATCCCTTGAAACATCCGCAGCCCCGAACAGGCCCGCTCCACGTCGAGCACGTTCTCGCCCAGCAGAATCGTCGTCCCCGAGACGAACGCCGGTTGACCGAGCAACTGCAGCAGCCCGCCACCGCCGGTCGCCGCGACCCTTTGCAGCGGAAAGCCGGCGGCGTTTTGAACTTGGCCCGGCAGCGGCGCCATGAACACGAGGAACACGATCGCGGGCGCCGCCCAGCGGAACACTTTCCATCCGCCGAACAGCCACACCGTCCCGCCGATCCACAGGGGCAGCGACCACATGTGCATCCAAGGCCGGATGTACTGATCCCCATAGATCCGCATCCCCGCCGCGAGAGCGATCAACGCCAACCCGCGGAGATCGATCCGACTCTCCCCGTGCGGGAACTCGTCCCGACGCAGGTACAGCAGCGCCACGGCGATCGGGATCACCAAAAAACCGTGCTGCTCGTCGGGCGAGCCTGCCCAAATCTGGACGCCCGCCACCAATGTCGAGAGGTAGGCCAAAAGCCCAATCACCACCGCCAGAGGGATCACCCAACGTGGGGGAGAAGGTCCAGTGATGAGCCCGCCTTGGGCCGTTTGCCCGCCTTGGGCCGTTTGATTGCGCGATTTCATGACGTTTTGTTCATGGACTCGAAACCGACGATCCGCCGGGGTGACGCGCCCGCATTCCCTGGGCTCACACGGACGGAAGAGGGCCGTTCAGAGAGAATAGGCTCAAAACCAGGAACGTACACGAGCCGAGCCGCGATCGATAGAAAAACGCCGATCGACCACCCGCGTTCGCCCCGAGACCGCCCGCGTCCGCCCTCCGACGGTCCGTTCAAACCGTACAACCGAAACATCATTGCGGTTCTCGCGACGAAGTCCACCGGCCTGCCAAAAAGACCATCCCCCGCGAAAGAACCGGGTGCCGATAGAAACGGCCGAACCGATCGTCGATCGTGCGAATCCCCACCCCTTCGCGGCACGGCGCAACCCATCCGGTCTCACGAAATCTGCCCCCTCCCCTTCGCGGAACGGCACGAGCCGTCCGGTCTCACGAAACCGTACAAAAAACGACGATCGCCTTGATTCCCAAAAAATCGACAACGCGACCGCATCCTGCTCGATCAATCACGAGACAACGCCAGCGATCCCCCGGACGTGTCTTGGTGCCTATCCGAAAAGGGGGTCGACCCTTTGTCGATTTCCAGCTGACATCGCGTTCAACGGCTTTTCCACGTCCTCGGTTGACCACCGGCTCGCTCCAAGAGAGGGTCGGCCCCCTTTTCGGATAGACAGTTAGTGAGCCCCTTTTCCCCGAACGATTGCCAGCGGTGTCTTCGCGATTAATCGCAAGTCCAACCAAATCGAACAGTCTTGGACGTAGCGGCGGTCGAGCTCAACCTGTTCCTTGAACGGGAGCTCGCCACGCCCCGCCACCTGCCAATAACAGGTCAACCCGGGCCGGACGATCAGCCGGATGTAATCTTCCGCGTCGTAAAGGTCGACTTCGCTCGGCAACGGCGGACGCGGCCCGACGAGCGTCATCTCGCCACGGAGCACGTTCACGAGCTGGGGGAACTCGTCGATGCTATACCGCCGCAGCCACTTCCCAACCCGCAGCA
This sequence comes from Pirellulaceae bacterium, assembly GCA_041685355.1. Classification (GTDB taxonomy): domain Bacteria; phylum Planctomycetota; class Planctomycetia; order Pirellulales; family Pirellulaceae; genus JAWLFY01. The sequence goes on from JAWLFY010000237.1 coordinate 1,800, forward strand.
CTCGCGGGTCGTGCTTCGCCTTGAACGTCCGCCCGTCGTCGTGATGGTTGAGCGCCGCGACCTCGGCCATCCGCTGTTCGGCGTTCTTCTCCATCGTTCGGATCTTGAAAATGGTGAACAGATCTCCGTTGATCCCCACCCGCTTCTGACGAAACAGAACCGGCCCGCCGTCCTCGAACCACACCAGTAACATCGCGAGCAGCATGATCGGGCTCAGCAAAACGAGCCCGATCGCCGCCCCGACGACATCGATCGCTCGCTTGAACATGTGGTAATCCGGCGAATCAAGCGCACGACTCGAATGGTGCCAATCGATCAGCGGGATCGCCGCACCCCCGCTGCGGTCGGCGACCGCGAGAACGAACTTCGGCGACGAAAAACCCTCAACAGCGGGAATCGGCATCAGGTCCTCTGGCTCTCGCTCTAGACTCACAGCCAGCTCCGTGCCGGAATCCACAAATGTGCTCACTTGTTCACCTGGTTTGGGTCACGTTTGACGTTCTTGAGACGAACTCGTGCGGAAATCGACGCGATCGAAAAAACCCCCCTTCTGGGAAAAAACGGTTCGACCGGGCGGAAGAACTCATCCGATTTCAACTTTCCCGGGAGAAAAACTGAAGGGCCGGAACCGGCCACGCCGGGGGGTGTGGCTGCCACCGTAGTTCCCTCCGATCTGGCCTGCAAGCGGCGCTCCGGAGAAAAATCGAATCCCTGACTTTTCGGTTCGGTTTTTCCCGTTATCCCGCGTGTTCGGGCATAGAAACGATGGCTCAGTCGACGGGTCCGGGGGGTGGTTAATCGATCGCCTTGTCGGTGGGTTTTTGTCGGCGGGTGTTTCGAAGGGCAGTGACTGTCACCTTCACAACGGCCGCCGCGATTCAAAGCCCCCCGGATGGGTGCTGCGGGTGTTTCGGATCCGGAGGGAAGATCGCGGACCGTTCGGTGGCAACGACGTCATCTCGGTTACCATTGACCGGATCGAGCCCGCTCGAAAAAAAATCGTCCGCGGTCACTCCGGGGGGGACTCTTGCGCCGCCAACGCGCGGGTTCCCGCTTCGAGCGTTCGTACGATCCGGTCGACGTCGTAGACGCACCCCCCCCACGTTCCGCCGCCGATCTGCTGCAACGCCGCCCACAATCGGGTGTCGTCCGGGACGTCGGGTTCCACCCGCAGGTCCGGGTGACGTTCGCGCGTCGCGAGAGCCTCCTCCACCGCCAAGCCGTCGATCGGTTCGACCAGCTCGACGTATCCGGTTAGGTTTCGCGGATCGACTTCGATCTCGATCATGTCCCCGTCACGGACCTTCGCGATCGGCCCCCCGGCGAGCGCCTCGGGGCCGACGTGGCCGATGCACGCCCCGGTGCTGACCCCGGAAAACCTCGCATCGGTCACCAGCGCCACCTGCTTGCCGAACGACAAGTACTTCAGCGCCGAGGTGATCTGATACGTCTCCTCCATGCCGCACCCGATCGGGCCGCGACCGATCAGTACGATCACGTCGCCAGAGCGAATCTCGCGATCCCCTTGACCCTTGATCGCGGCGATCGCGTCCCGTTCCGACGTGAACACCTTGGCCGGACCCCGTTTCCGGTACGCCCCGTCGTCGTCGAGCACGTCCGGGTCGATCGCGGTCGCCTTGATCACCGAGCCTTCCGGGCAAAGGTTTCCGGCCGGGAACACGACGGTCGTCGTCAAACCGTTGCGGCGAGCCTTGTCGGGGGGCAAGACCACGTCGTCGGGGTCGACACCGTCGACGCGCCGGAGGTGTTCGCGGCAAACCGTTCTCCGTGCGCTCGCGGACCACTCGTCGAGCAGTTCGTCCCAAGTCTTGCCGGTGACCGTCTTTGCCGCGGACCGCAGCAGCCCGAGTTCGCGGAGGTGCCATGCGACCTCGGGGACGCCCCCCGCCAAGAAGAACCGCACAGTGGGGTGGCCAACCGGGCCGTTGGGCAAACAGTCGACGAACCGGGGAACCGACGCGTTGACCTCGCGAAAGTCGGCCGCGGTGGGCCGTCGCAAGCCGGCGGCGGCGGCGATCGCGGGAATGTGGATTAACAAATTCGTGCTGCCGCCGACCGCGGCGTGGACGAGCATCGCGTTGTACACCGCGTCGTCGGTCAGCACGTCGCCGAGCGATTCGCCCCGCTCGACCATCCCCCGCGAGGCGTCGGCGGAGACGCGGGCGAGCTCGGTCCAGATCGGTTGGCCGCTCGCGGCGAGCGCCGCGTGGGGGACGGTCATCCCCAGCGCCTCGGCGACGACCTGACTCGTCGCCGCCGTCCCCAAAAACTGGCATCCGCCCCCCGGGGTCCCGCACGCCCGGCACCCCTCCAACGACGCCTGCTCAAGCGACATCTCGCCGCGAGAATAGCGGGCGCCAATCGTTTGTACCTTCCCCGCGTCTTCCCCCTCGGTCGGCGGGAGTGTCACGCCGCCGGGGACGAGCACGTTGGCGAGCGTCGACGTGCCGGCGAGCGCCATCATCATCGCGGGCAGCCCCTTGTCACAGGTCGCGATCCCGATCACCCCTTGGCGACGCGGGAGCGATCGGATCAGCCGCCGCATCACGATCGCCGCGTCGTTGCGGTACGGCAACGAATCGAACATCCCGCGGGTCCCCTGGGTCCGGCCGTCGCACGGGTCGCTGACGAACGCGGCGAACGGCACCCCGTCCCGTTCGGTGATCCGCTCGGCGGCCGCCTGCATCAGCAAACCGACCTCCCAGTGCCCGGTGTGATATCCGAGCGCCAACGGCGTCCCGTCCGGATTCCGCACGCCCCCTTGGGTACTCAGGATCAGGTATTGGTCCCCCAACACCCGTCGCGGGTCAAATCCCATCCCGACGCTCTGGGTCAGCCCAAAAATGTCGCCGCTGCTCCACTCCCGGAGGATCTCGTCGCTCAACGGAAGGCTTCCCGACGGCCCCGCCGCCGACGTCTTGAGCTGTTCCGGGTCAGGCGGTGCGGCGAAGTAATCGGGGTCAGACATCGGGATCACCCGGGATGGCGGGAGGCGGAATCGGCGACGGATCAACCACCGTATCGCCACCGACCGGCCGTTGAAAGGGACGCCAAGAACTATGCCGGAACTAGTCTCAATCGGCCCCCAATCGGGATCGCAAATTGAATCCTTTTTGGTCCCTGAGATCCATGGATTCGCCTTTTCGAAAACCGAAGGCACGTTTCGAGAAGCTCGTCCGGATGATCAGCCTGACCCTGCAAACGGCCCGTCGCCGCGGCGTCGATCGAC
>JAWLFY010000087.1:0-9357 GCA_041685355.1 Pirellulaceae bacterium
AAAACACAGGTCTCTGCTAACACGCAAGTGGATGTATAGAGACTGACGCCTGCCCGGTGCTGGTAGGTTAAGGAAGATTGTTAGCGCAAGCGAAGCAAGCGACCGAAGCCCCAGTAAACGGCGGCCCTAACTATGAGGGTCCTAAGGTAGCGAAGTTCCTTGTCGGGTAAGTTCCGACCTGCATGAAAGGCGTAACGATTGGAGCACTGTCTCAACCACCGACCCGGTGAAATTGTAGTTGTGGTGAAGATGCCACATACCCGCGGTTAGACGGAAAGACCCCGTGAACCTTTACTGTAGGCTGATATTGGGTTGAGATATGTCTTGTGTAGGATAGCTGGGAGGCTTCGAAGCCGGCACGCTAGTGTTGGTGGAGCCGTCGTTGAAATACCAGCCTGGTCATATTTTAATTCTAACCTCGATCCCGTGAATCCGGGCGAGGGACAGTGTCAGTCGGGCAGTTTGACTGGGGCGGTCTCCTCCTAAAGAGTAACGGAGGAGTGCAAAGGTACTCTCAGCCTGGTCGGCAATCAGGCGTAGAGCGTAAAGGTAGAAGAGTGCTTGACTGCGAGACACATAAGTCGAGCAGGAACGAAAGTTGGCCTTAGTGATCCGGTAATCCCGAATGGAAGGGTTATCGCTCATCAGATAAAAGGTACTCCGGGGATAACAGGCTTATCGCATCCGAGCGTCCACAGCGGCGATGCGGTTTGGCACCTCGATGTCGGCTCATCACATCCTGGGGGTGTAGAAGCTCCCAAGGGTTTGGCTGTTCGCCAATGAAAGTGGTACGTGAGCTGGGTTCAGACCGTCGTGAGACAGGTCGGTCCCTATCTGCCGTGGGCGTTCGAATCTTGAGGGGATTCAACTTTAGTACGAGAGGATTTAGTTGGACGAAGCTCTGGTGTACCAGTTGTCGCGCTAGCGGCACGGCTGGATAGCTAACTTCGGAAAGGATAAACGCTGAAAGCATCTAAGCGTGAAGCCCTCCCCGAGATGAGGATTCGTAAGACGTAGGTCGAGAGCCCCCTGGAAGACGACCAGGTTGATAGGTTGGACGTGTAAGCGCAGTAATGTGTTAAGCAAACCAATACTAACGGGCGAAGATTTGGCCATCGATATCCCGCACTCACTCCTCGCGGTTTTTCGACGCGTCACAAGAACATGTGTCACAGAGTTGTGCTCTGCTACTACCAAACAACCGGCCCGGCGGCGGCGAAATATTCGCCTCCGGGTCATTCCGGTGACCATATCGGAAAGGTCCCACCTGTTCCCATCCCGAACACAGAAGTTAAGCTTTCCGAGCCGATGATAGTGCATACCAGCGTGAAAGTAGGTATCGCCGGATTTTTTAAAACCTCTCGGGTTCGCCCGAGAGGTTTTTTTATGCGCCCTTCGAATGTGATGCCTCCACGATCCATTTGGCACGCATCAGGATGGAAGCCTTTGGTCATCAGGGTACGCATTGGAAAAACGGGGACACTTCGCGACCGGGGACACTTCGCGACCGGGGACACTTCGCGACCGGGGACACTTCGCGACCGAGGTCAATCGCCCGGTGGCTCGTAGGCCGGACTGAATCGGACCGGCGGATGCGAGGTTGCCGGGTCGAGCGAACGATAGGATGGCGGGAGCGAGTCGATTTCGGAGCGGGCATGCTTTCGGGAGGCTTCCAACGTGATGCGGCCCTCGGGCAGCACCTTGCCGTCTCGGATCACCGGGGTCAACAGCGGGTTGCCGTCGTGCGGTTCGGTCGCCGGGGCGACCAGGTCGTGCGAAAACGTCTCGCCGTCGCGGATCCGATAGACCTGTTTCTTTCCCGGCAAAATCCGTTTCCCCGGAGAATGCTTCGTCCGCCCCTTGCCAGCGTATTCGACCAGTTTGTAAGCGAAGTCGAGATCGGGCGCGTCGCGGCTGACGGCCATCTTGGTGCCGACGCCGAACCCGTCGATCGGGGATCCTTCGCACACAAGCCGTTGGACCTCGTGTTCGTCGAGCCCTCCCGAGGCGAAGATCTTGACGTTTTCGAGTCCGGCCTCGTCGAGCCGGCGGCGGGATTCGCGGGCGAGCTCCCCGAGATCGCCGGAATCGAGCCGGATCGCGCGGACCCGGAACGAATCCCCCAGTCGTTCGGCGAGTCGCACGACCAGGTCCACCCCGTCCAGGGTGTCGTACGTGTCGACGAGCAGCGTCGTTTCCGGAAAGCTCGCTTGAAACGCTTCGAACGCAGCCGCTTCGTCGTCGTGGGCTTGGATATAGCTGTGCGCCATCGTCCCGAACGGCGGCACCCCGAATCGTTTTCCGGCCAGCACGTTCGACGTCCCCGCGGCCCCGACCAGGTAACTCGCGCGGGCGACCGCGAGGGCCGCATCCACCCCGTGGGCGCGACGGGATCCGAAGTCCACCACCGTTCGGCCGGCGGCGGCCGTGACGACCCGCGCCGCTTTCGAAGCGACGACGGTTTGAAAGTGAACCTGGTTGAGCAGGAACGTTTCGACCAGTTGGGCTTCGAGGATCGGCGCGACCACTTGGACGACCGGCTCGTAGGGGAACACGATGCTCCCCTCCGCCACCGCGTTGACGTCTCCCGTGAAGCGGAGCCCGGGAAGTCGGTCGAGAAATTCCTCGGAAAAATTGCCCAGCCCACGGAGGAACTCGATGTCGTCATCGCGGAATCGGAAGTTCTCAAGAAATTCGATCACGTCGGCTAAGCCCGCCGCGACGGCGTAGCGACGATTCGACGGGAGCTCGCGAAAGTAGAGTTCGAACACCGCGGTCTGATCCATCCCTTCTGCCGCGTATGCCTGCCCCATCGTCAACTCATACAAATCGGTAAACAGGGCCTCCTGTTTCGGGTTTCGTAGCGATTGTCGGATCGATTCCTTGGGCATGTTTCGCTGCGAAGTCATCGTCATTCCTTGGAGACACTCGATTCGGTGATCACGCCGGCATCCGCCAGCTCGCGAACCGCGGCATCGCCGTCGCCCGGATCGGCATTGACCGGGCGCGTGGCGTCAACCAAAAGGTGCGTTTCGAAGCCCGCTTCCGTCGCATCGAGCGCTGTCGCGCGGACGCACACGTCGAGCGCGAGCCCCCCGACCCAAACACGGCGGATCCCGGCTTCCTTAAGCTGGGTTGCAAGCCCCGTGCCGTCCAGGGCGGAGTACTGGTCGCGGTTTCGACTCGCCCCTTTGCGGACCTCCCACGCGTCTTCGGGAAGCTGGAGATCCGGATGAAACGCGGCGCCGGTTGATTCTTGGACGCAGTGAGGAGGCCATGTTCCCCCCTGGTCCTTGAAGCTGACGTGGTCGGGCGGATGCCAATCGCGCGACGCGACGATCATGGCCCCAGCCCGGCGGGCGGCGGCGATCAGCCGATTGAGCAGGGGGATGATTTGGTCCGCGTCGTCGACCGCGAGTCGGCCGCCGGCACAGAAGTCGTTTTGCACGTCGACCACGAGCAAGGCGTCGGAGCTCCCCCAATCGGGAATTCCGTTTCGGCGAGGGGAAGCTCGATCATTCATGCGGATACCATCCCATTGCCGCCAGACGCCGTCAAATCGGCCCGAGTCTCCGTTCGCCAATGCCGCGTGGCACCGATCGGTTAAGCGGATGGTGGGTGGCACCGATCGGTTAGCGGATGGTGGGTGGCACCGATCGGTTATCGGATGGTGGGTGGCACCGATCGGTTATCGGATGGTGGGTGGCACCGAAGCGGGATCGGGGCGGGTCAGGAGAGGAGGGCGCGGGCGACGTTGACGTAGATCACGATCCCGAGGATATCGACGATCCCGGCGACGAACGGGTTGCTCATCATGGCGGGGTCGAGTCCGAGGCGTTTGAACACGATCGGGAGCATGGCGCCGCAGAGGCATCCGCAGACGATCACGGCGACGATCGTGATCGGGATGACCATGGCGTTGGCGGCGGTGGGAGCGAAGGCCAGCGCGGTGAGCATGCCGAGGGCGGCGAGGAAGCAACCGAGGAGGAGCGAGACGACCAATTCGCGGGCCAGGATTTTGGGCCAATCGCTGAGCACGATCTCGTTCCCGGTGAGCGCAGTGATCACGAGGGTGGCGGATTGGTTCCCCGAATTTCCCCCGACGCTGATGATCAGCGGGATGAACGCGACCATCCAGGCGTACGTTTCGAGGTCGCCTTCGTAGTGGCGGAGGGCGAACGCGGTGAGCAGGGCGCCGAAGAACAGGATCGTCAACCATAGCCCCCGCTTCCACGACAGCGTCAGCAGGCCGATGCGGAGGTAGTCGTCTTCGAGGGGGTAAACGGCGGCGATCCGCTGCGCGTCTTCGGTGAGTTCTTCGCGAACGACGTCGATCACGTCGTCATGGGTAATGATGCCGAGGAGCCGATGGCCGGCGTCGACGACCGGGATCGCCAGCAGGTTGTAGCGTTCGACCTTTTCCGCCACCGATTCCTGGTCTTCGTCTGGGGTGGCGACGACGACGTCGGTCTCCATCATTTCCCGCAGCGACTTCGCGGGGCGGACGAGCGAGGAGACGAGTTGGCGGGTGGAGACAATCCCACGGAGGGCGTCGTCTTGGTCGACGACGTAGAGGTAGTAGATCGTTTCGAGTTCGCTCGCTTGCCGACCGAGTGCCTCGAGCGCCTCGCGGGCGGTGAGTTTCTCGTCGAGTTTCGCGACCTCGGTCGTCATCAACGCCCCGGCGGTCCCTTCCTGGTAGGCGCGGAGCCGGTGGATGTTGCGACGTTCGTCCGCCGGGAGCAGCGGCAGGATCTCGGCGACCCGCTCGTCGGTTAACTGATGAAGCAGGTCGACGCGGTCGTCTTCGGCGAGGACTTCGACGAGCTCGGCGACCTCGCGGGGCGGCTCGGTCGAGAGCATCGCGAGCTGGCGGGGCTCTTCGAAGTGGTCAAAGATCTCCGCCCGCCGACCCGGTTCGGCGTAGCGGAGGACCTCCCAAGCTTCTTCGTCCGAAAGCCCCTCCATGAACTCGGCGGTCCGGGCCGCGTTCATCGCGTGACAGAACTCCCCCAGCTCCGCCCGGTTCTCTTCGGCGAGCATCTCCCGAAGTTCCGGCAGGAGGAGCGTGTTGACCATTGGCGATTCGGTTCTCAGTTGCTGACGCGTTCGACGTAGTCACCCGTCCGGGTGTCGATCTTGACGACGTTCCCTTCCTTGATGAATCCGGGAACGCTGAACTCCGCCCCCGTCTCCACCTTGGCCGGTTTCGTCACGTTGGTGGCGGTGTCTCCCTTGGTCCCCGGGGCGCACTCGAGGACTTCCAGCTCGACTTGGGTCGGCGGTTCGACGCTGATCGCGTTGCCGTTGTAGAGGGTGAGCGTGCAGGTCATGCCGTCCTTCAAATATTTCCAAAGGTCGTCCGCGACCGCGCCGGGCACCTCGTACTGCTCAAACGTCTCGCCGTCCATGAACACGTAGTCTTCGGCTTGGCGGTAGAGGTACTGCATGTCGCGAGTCTCGACGTCCGCCGATTGGAGGGAGTCCCCCCCTTTGTAGGTGCGGTCGAGCACGGTGCCGCGGATCAGGTTTTTGAGCTTGCACTTGTAGAGGGCGTTCCCCTTGCCCGGTTTGACGAAGTTCATCTCCACCATCAGGTAGGGGTCGCCGTCGATCTCGACCTTCAATCCTTTTCGGAAGTCACTTGTGTTATAAGTAGCCACGCCAGAACGGCTCCATGAATCGGGTCAGATGGGGGAAGGGTGAGTCAACCAATCGGACAGAAACAAAACGATACGCTCGCGAAGCGTGGGGAAATTCTAGCGACCGACGTGCGTCTTGTCCCCACCGGTCCTGAGGCAAAGCGGCCAGGCGAAGGCTCGGATACCGGGCCCGCCGTCGAACCGGTCGTCGAACCCGCCGTCGAACCGGTCGATTGGCAGACCGCGATGCGGCGGGCGATCCGCAGCGGGGCAGAATTGCGCGCGCGTTTGGGGCTCGAGCGATATGAGACTCCGGGTGGTTCCGAGCCTCACGACCGCGACGTGCACGACGCCCGGAACGACCGGTCCGCCGGTGAGCGAGCGTTCCCGACGTTCGTCCCGCTCGAATTTCTGGCGCGGATGCGGCCTGGCGATCCGGACGACCCGTTGTTGCGTCAGGTCATGGCGACGCCGGAGGAGTCGGCCGACGCGGCGGGATTCGTGAGCGACCCGGTCGGTGACCGTGACGCGCTCGGGGCAGGGGGGCTGTTGCACAAGTACGCGGGGCGTTCGCTGTTGATCAGCACCGGGGCGTGCGGGGTGCATTGCCGGTACTGTTTCCGTCGCGAGTTCCCGTATCGCGAGGTCGGATCGCGAGACCGACGTTGGCGTGCGGCGATCGACGAGATCGCGAGGCGTCCCGAGATCGAGGAGGTGCTGCTTAGCGGCGGCGACCCGTTGACGTTGGTCGACGACGTATTCGCCGAGTTGGTCGAGGCGATCGCAACCATCGGGCACGTGCGAAGGTTACGAGTCCACACGCGGATGCCGGTGGTGATCCCCCAGCGGGTGACGTCGCGGCTGGTGGACGTGTTGGCCGGGAACCGTCTCGCGGTGTGGTTCGTGATCCATGTGAACCATCCGAACGAGCTCGACGCATCGGTGATGGACTCGCTGTCGAGGCTCATCGACCGCGGAATCCCGGTCCTGAACCAAGCGGTTTTGCTTCGGGGGGTCAACGACGACGTGGAGACGCTGATCGCGTTGAGCCGCCGGCTGATCGATCACCGCATCACGCCGTACTACTTGCACCAGCTGGACCGGGTACGGGGGGCGGCCCATTTCGAGGTGTCCGAACGGGAGGGGTTGCGGCTGGTTCGAGCGATGCGTGAGGCACTCCCCGGGTATGCCGTCCCGAAGTATGTCCGGGAGACGGCCGGCGAGCGGTCGAAGTCACCGATCGAGCAATCGACAACCGAGCAATCGACAACCGAGCAATCGACGACCGAGCAATCGACAGCCGCGCTGCCAACGACCGAAGTGTCACCGGCCGAGCAGTGCTTGACCGAACCGCCTTCGAGGCCCGGCCCGCCCCGTCGGCCGCCGGCAAACTAGCGAGCGGGCGCGAATCCGAGCGGGCGCGTGATCCGAGCGGGCGCGTGATCCGAGCGGGCGCGTGATCCGATTCGGCAGGCGGGCGACCGGACCGACGAATCACCCCCGACGACGGATGCCCTGGCGATGGACGTGTTTGAGAACCCGGTGCTTCAGCGTGAGCTGTTGGTCAATTTGCGGACGCCGCGGGCGTTCGTGTTATTGGCGGCGTACCAGCTGTTGTTGGCGGCGGTGGTGCTCGCGGCGTGGCCGGGGGAGGAGCGGCTCGACCTGACGTCGAATCCGCCCTCGGCACGGAAGCTCGTCGACCTGTTTTTTCTGGGCCAGTACGTGATCGCATCGTTGATGGCCCCCAGTTTTGCGGCCGGGGCGGTGTCCGGAGAGAAGGAGCGTCAGACGTACGAGATGTTGTTGGCGAGCCCGCTCCGGCCCGGCTCGATCGTGTTCGGCAAGTTGGTCGCGGCGCTCGCCCATTTGGGGCTGTTGGTGGTCGCGTCGCTCCCGATCATCGTGCTCTGTCTGCCGCTCGGGGGCGTCAGCCTTTACGAGGTTTTGGCGGCGTATGTGGGGCTGATCGTGTCGGTCGCGTTGTTCGGCGCGATCGGGGTTTTTTGTAGCAGCCACTTTTCCCGCACCAGCAATTCGCTGGTGGTGAGTTACCTGGTCATCTTGCCGCTGGTGATGGCGGCGGTTTTCTTTTGGCGTGGCTTGGAGGGTGACGGGGAACTGCGATTGAAGATCGCATTGTTGGTGGTTCCGCCGTTCGCGATCGCGGCGGTGTTGTTGATGGCCGCGAACACCGCCGGCCGCATGTTGTACCCGCCCGACATTGGCAGCGAAGGGAAGCAGGTCGTCGACCTGGAGCGGGAAACGGCCGAGGCGGTCGGTCTGGTGATCCAACCGGACCAGTTCCCCGACCGGTTGTTCGCCCCGCCTCGAAAACAGGACCTGATGCCCGACGGGACAAACCCCGTTTACGACAAGGAACTTCATGGCGAGATCTTCAGCCAGGGAACGTTGATGTTGCGGCTGGTCATCCAGATCAGCATGTTGCTCGCGATCCCGTTGATGGGCGTGTTCCTGTTTTGGCTGATCGACCGCTGCGTCTGGTTCCCGGCTTACGTGATCGTGTTCAACCTGCTGGTCGGCCCCGTGTTTCTGGCGGGCAGCATGACCGGCGAGCGGGAGCGGCAGACGCTCGATCTGCTGCTCACGACGATGCTCACGCCGTGGCAGATCTTGGGCGGGAAGTTCATCGTCGGCTTCCGGATCTCCGGGGTGTTGACCGGGTTCCTGCTTTGGCCGTTGGTGCTCGGGACCACCCTGAACAATCGGTTCTGGACCAATTGGGAGTCGGTGCTCGCGATGTTCGCGATCGTGTTCGTGGCCGCGTTGATGAACGCCGTGGTGGGGCTGGCCTGTTCGTTGTTCCAGCGGAAGACGTCGACGGCTTTGATCACGACGTACTCGGTCTTGCTGTTGTTGTACGTCGGGCCGCCGGCGGTCGAGGTGTTGATGCGGACGCTCGAGTTCCCCGCCGCGACGATCAGTGCAACGAGTTGGCTCGGCGTGAGCAGCCCTTTTTCATCGCTGCTCGCCTTACCGCTCGACGCGAATCTGCAGCCGGGTTCGGCGACCGACCCGGCGAACGTCGGGGATTGGCGGGTCGTTGCCGGGTATTTTCTGTTCAGCGGCTCGGTGATCGCGGCGTCGGCCGCGGCGATGATGATCCGGCTTCGGTCCCGACGCGGCTTGAGTGAATAAGAGCCGATCCGAAAAGGGGGCATCGGGAGACGCACCGTTGGACGCTCACCGCAGGCTGAGGACATGCCGGATCCGGGCGGCCACGGTCGGGTCCGGTTCCTGGGCGATGCGGGCCTTGAGCCGGGAGGCGATCCCCGGATCGGACATCGTGGCGAGCGCGGAGATCACCCGCAGCTTGATGTCGCGGTTGGGGTCTTCGAGCAACATCAACAACCAGGGACGGGGGTCGAGGCGATCGGACCGGGTGATCACGTCGATCACCTCGAGCCGGGTGCGGAGGTCGGGGGAGGCGACCGCGGCGGCGATGTCGATTTCGTCCTCGTCGAGGCCGCGTCGCCGGAGTTCGTCACGGGCTTCCCCGCGTCGCCGCGAATCCCGGCTCCCGAGCCAACGGATGACGGACCGGTCGTCGAGCGTTTCCATGGGGGACCGGACCAAGTGGACCGCGGACCGGACCGATCCGTCCTGGTCGTCCCGCGGGAGCGCATCGCCGTGGGCCTGGCCGCCACCGTTGGCCGTCCCCATCTCGGTCGCGGCGCGTGTTTCGGCGGCGCGT
>JAWLFY010000087.1:9457-20621 GCA_041685355.1 Pirellulaceae bacterium
GCGGCGCGTGTTTCGGCGGCGCGTCGCAGCCCGACTTCCCAGGCGTCTTCGGTTTCCCGCGGATCGACGCCGGACGGTTCCCGTGGATCGTCGGAATCGACCGGCCGGAGCCGAATCGTGGGGCCGCCGGATGCCGCCGATTGATAGATCGATGCGGCGGGGTGGTTTGCGTCAGATGCTGCCGGGGACCCGCTTGCTGCCGGGGACCCTCCCGGCTGCCCCTTCGACGGGGACGTGGGACCGGTCCGGGCGCGGGACCCGCGGCGCCATCCCGGGGAAACCGCGACGGAAAGATCCTCGGATCGGCCGCTTTCGGAGAGTCGGTCGCTTTCGGTGAGATCGATCGGGAGCGGTGTCAGGCGGCCGCGGACACGTGTGGGCGAATCGAACACGTCGGGGGACGTCTCGAGAACGCTCGGCCCAGGACGCCCGGTTAACGCGAGCTTTGAAACGACATCGGAAGCGAGTCGATGGAGCTCGCGGGAGGATTCATCGTCACCGCTGACCGCCTCCAACATCGCGTCTTGGGCGAGCCCGTTCGCCCATCCCGTTCGATCGTCCGGGAGTTGGATCGTGTGCCGGTCGAGCGCCAGGATCAAGCTCCTTTGGCGATCGAGCATCGACGATCTGGGCAGGGTGGTCCAACCGTCCTGCAGCCGTTTCAACAGGTCATGGGCGGTCCGGGCGACGCCAATCTCGTCGGCAGCGACTTGGTCGACGAGAAACGGGATCGCGATCTCGTCGAGCTCGGCGATTTGGGCCAACCGGTCTCGCTTCTGTTCGACCTCCAGCGTCTCGAAGTCGGTAGTCAGCCGGTGAAACAGCCATCGTCGGCTTTCGCTGCCGACGGTGATGACGACCGCGAACGCGACCGCGATCGCTAGCAAGACCTTGACCGCGGCGGCGAACGGACCACGAGCCCGGCGGCGAACGATCGGTTCGACCGCGAACGGGTTGGGGAGCGTCGTGGGGTCATCGGCACGCATGACAGAACGGCTTAGGCGAGTGGGCGGGCCGTGCGATTCTGGCGATCAAGTCGTCCGCGGGGCAAGATCATTTCGGCCAGACGGTCCATCCCCAAAACGCCACCGTGACCGCCGCGACGAGCACGATCCCGATCGTCATCCGCTGAACGAGTCGCCGGGAGGGGAGATCACCGGTGAGGCCGACACGGCTCGCCACGCCCGAGGCAAACACGGCATACAACGCGAGTAGGAATCCGCCGGGGTTCACGGCCAAACTGCCGACCCACTCGCCGCGGACGAAGTGCGACCACGACGTCGTCATCCCGCACGCGGGACAACGGATCCCGACCAGCATCCGCATCGAGCAAGGGGGCAACCCGAGTTGCTGATGGGTTCCCAACCCGGATCCGCTAGGGTGCAGCGTCCCGGCGACCGCGAGCAACCCGATCGGGAGCACCGCGGCCCCGACGGCAAGCATTCGCCATCCCGACCCGGATTTAGATCTCGGCAACTTCGTCACCCGCGCCACTCCCTTCGTTCTCCCCGGCTAGTCCCCTCGCAGAAAGCTTTTAGCGTATCCGAAAAGGCGCCGGCCCCTCGAAGGATTCACTCACCAGGCTCTTCCGCGATTTCCGCGTGCCCACGACCGACGCGCAACGAGCATCCCGGACACAGGGCCATTGGCCACTAACTTCAGCGAAGCACCCAATCACGAAAGGTCTGCCATTCGGTGCGGGATGCAATCAGTACACCAAAATTCGTCGGCCTGGCAAAGAATTTTCACGAAACGTTTAAAACCCGTTGACGGCCCACAGAAGGCCCCGTACATTCTCCGCCTTCCGGTGACCGGAATCTTCCCCGATCGTCGACGGTCAATTCGTCGACTTGCCGAACGGTTCGTCGAATCGGCAGGCGGTGGGGTTTTGGTCAGTCATTTCAGATGTCAATGGTCTTTGGGTCAACCCTATCGTGTCTGCCGGTTCAAGCGAAGTCATCCGGATCCGTATGGAAGCATACGACCACTCCGTGCTGGACCAGAGTGCCCAGGAGATCGTCGACACGGTGAAGCGGACTCACAGCGAGGTGCACGGGCCGATCCCGTTGCCGACGCGAATCGAGCGATACACGGTCCTGTCGGGGCCGTTTGTCAACAAGAAGGCTCGTCAGCAATACGAGATCCGCACTCACAAGCGATTGATCGACATTGTCCAGGCTACGGCCAAGACGATTGAAGCGTTGAATAAACTGAGCCTGCCAGCTGGCGTGGACATCAAAATCAAGGCGTCCGCTCGCTAGCATTTGGCAAGATCTGGAATCCCGGAGAAGGTCGGCTGTCGGTGCCTCGTTTCGTTGCTCGAAACGGGTGTTATCGCGGCGGCCGCCATTTCGATCTGGGCGACTCTTCAGCGAGTTCGTTCGGTCGCTCCTCGCCACGGTGGCGGGATTCGGTTCACACCCCAGTGTGCTGAGCGGTTTCCGAATGCACGGAAGCCGGTCCGATAACGCGTCCCCGGTTGTGGGCGTGGTTCGGGGCGGCGGTCCTTGGAATCCCACACGAAACGACGGACGTCCCGGCCAACCGGGGCGGATTGCCTTATGTCACCATCGATTCTTGGCCGTAAAGTCGGGATGACCCAGGTCTACCTGGAGGACGGGACCGTCCTGCCGGTGACGGTGGTCGAGGCGGGGCCATGCTCCGTGTTGCAGGTGAAGAGCGTGGATCGCGACGGGTACGAGGCGGTTCAGTTGGGATTCGGGGACAAACCGCGGCGTTTGGCCCCCCGCAGCGAGCGGGGTCACGTCGCGAAGCTCGAAAGCAAGCGTTCGAAGAAGCGGGCCGCGTCGGGTGTGGAGGCGGTCCCGAAGGCGGATTGCGAGCCGCAGCGGTTTGTCCGTGAGTTCCGCGGGCCCAGCGACCTGGAGGTTGGTGGCACGGTCACGGTCTCGCAGTTCGAGGGGGTCAAGCGGGTCGACGTCGTCGGCACCAGTAAGGGGCGCGGGACCGCTGGGGTCATGAAGCGGCACAATTTCCACGGCCAGCGTGCGACGCACGGGGTCAAGAAGGTCCATCGCCACGCTGGCGGTACTGGGTGCAGTGCTTCCCCGAGTCGGGTCTTCAAGGGGCGCAAGATGGCGGGCCGCTATGGTAGCGCTCGCGTGACGACCCGGAATCTGGAGCTCGTCCGCGTCGACGAAGAGAACGGTCTGCTGTTGATCAAGGGTGCGGTCCCTGGCCCCAACGGCGGGTTTGTCTCGGTCCGCGAAACGAACAAGGTCGGTTGAGGCAAGTCATGGCATCGTTAAAGATATTTGATACCGCCGGCAGCGAAGTCGGCACCTATGAGATCGACACGGAGCAGATCGCGGATCGCGTCTGCAAGCAGTTGTTGCACGACGCGGTGGTGATGTATCAAACCAATCTCCGCCAAGGTTCTCATCACACCCGGACGCGGGGCGAAGTTTCGGGGACGACGAAGAAGCTCTATCGTCAAAAGGGGACTGGGAACGCTCGGGCCGGGAGTAAGCGGACGAACGTTCGTCGCGGTGGGGGCGTCGCCCGCACCGTCAAGCCGCGAGACTACAGCTACCGGTTGCCGAAGAAGGCGATCAAGCTGGCGACGCGCATGGCGATCCGGTCGCGAATCGACGACGGCGAGGTGACGGTAGTCGATGGCCTCAGCTTCGATGTCCCGAAGACGAAACAGATGGACGCGATGCTCAAGGCGCTTGGGCTCGACGGCGGGACGACCCTCGTCGCGACGGCCGGGGTGGACTCGGTGGTGTTCAAAAGTGGCCGTAACATCCCCGGCGTGGAGGTTCAGCCGGTTCGCGAGTTGAACGCGTTGTCGGTGCTCAAGCCGAAGCGGTTGCTCGTTACTCGCGAGGCCCTTGATCAGATTAAAGACGGAACGTTCGCCGAAGCGGCGAAACCCGAACCGGCTTCCGAGCCGGCGACGGCGTGATCGGGACCCGATCCACCATGATCAACGACTTACTTGACCGATAGAAACATGGCTCACATCAAACCACCCGAATCCGCCGTCGCCGAAATCGGGCTCGAAGCCCATCAGGTGCTGCTCCGGCCGCTGGTCACCGAGAAAGGGGTGCACCGGGCGACCCGCAACAACCAGTACGCGTTCGAAATCCATCGCGAAGCGACGAAGCTCGACGTCCGACGGGCGGTCGAGGAGTTGTTCGACGTCAAGGTCGCGAAGGTGAGAACGCAGAACCGGAAGGGGAAGATGAGGAGGTATCGGTTCCGGTTCGGCCGCACCAGCGATTGGAAGAAGGCGATCGTCCAGCTCGACCCGGACCATCGGATCGACTTTTTCTAGCCGGGTTTCGATCACGGGGGGGTTCGCCTTCCCGGGGTCAAATGCTCGCGATTCAAACGACCGCTTCGAGACAACCGGCAGCGTCAACCAACCGCCACCTGAGAACGAACAGCAGATATGGGCATTCGAGTCTACAAACCGACGAGCGCCGGCCGCCGCAACGCGTCGGTCAGCGACTTCGCCGAGCTCACCCCTGGGGCGACGCCGGAGCGGAACCTGTTGCGGCCGAAGCGTCGTACCGGCGGGCGAAACAATCAGGGCAAGATCACCGCGCGGCATCGGGGTGGCGGACACAAGCGGATGTATCGTGTCGTCGACTTCCGGCGGGCGAAGGATGGCATCCCGGCCGTCGTCGATTCGGTCCAGTACGACCCGAACCGATCGGCCCGGATCGCGTTGCTCAAGTACGCCGACGGCGAGAAGAGTTACGTGATCGCGTCGGCCGGATTGAAAGCCGGCGACCCGGTCCAGAACGGTCCCGAGGCACCGCCGGTGCGAGGCAACTGTTTGCCGCTGAAGAACATCCCCTTGGGGACGACGGTTTGTTGCATCGAGCTCCGTCCCGGTGGCGGGGCGACGCTCTGTCGTTCGGCGGGGACGTCGGCGACGTTGATGGCCCGCGAAGCCGATTGGGCGCAGCTTTCCCTCCCCAGCGGTGAGGTTCGCCGGGTCCCGAGCGTGTGCCGGGCGACGGTCGGTCAGGTCGGCAACAGCGATCACATGAACGTCCGGCTCGGCAAGGCCGGTCGGGCGCGATGGCTCGGTCGACGGCCGCACGTCCGTGGGACGGCGATGAACCCGATCGACCACCCGCACGGTGGCGGTGAAGGCCGCACCAAGGGCGGGCGACATCCGGTGAGCCCGCAGGGTAAGAGCGCCAAGGGGGGGCATACGCGTCAGCGGCGGAAGCCGAGCAACGGTTCGATCGTCCGCCGTCGGAAGAGCCGTCGATACGGCCAACTCAAACTACACAAGTAAGGTCCTTCACTACCTTCCGGTAACCATTAACGGTCCATTGAGTCCATGAGTCGCAGTAGCAAGAAAGGCCCGTACGTCGACCCGAAGCTGTTCTTCAAGGTCCAGCAGCAGGCGGAGACGGGCAAGGCCGAGCCGATCAAGACGTGGGCGCGTGCTTGCACGATCGTCCCCGAGTTCGTGAACGCGACGTTCATGGTCCACAACGGTCGCCAGCACGTGAAGGTGTACGTCACCGAAGACATGGTCGGGCACAAGCTCGGAGAGTTCGCGCCGACCCGGACGTTCAAGGGCCACGGCGGTAAAGGGAAGCGGTAATGGCACGATTTAACGCCTATCACAAGAATGCACGGATCAGCGCCCGTAAGGTGCGTCTGTTGGCCGACTTGGTCCGCGGGATGTACGCCGACGAGGCGTTGGACGCGCTGAAGTTCCAGCCACAGCGGGGCGCCCGTTTGCTGGAGAAGGTGATCAAGAGTGCGGTGGGCAACGCCCAGGACCCGGACCAGAACAAGGGCACCAGCCACCGGATCCAAGAGTTGGTGGTCACCGATGTGCGGATCGACGGCGGGCCGATGTTCAAGCGAATCCGTCCGCGGGCCCGAGGGATGGCGTTCATGATCAAGAAGCGGTCGAGCCACATCCGGGTCGGGCTGACGCCGATCGACGAGATTTGATTTGTCGCCCGCCCCAACGGCGGGTGGACGACACGCGAACTTAGCAACCGAAACCGAATCGAGACGAGTCGTATCGATGGGCCAAAAAGTCAACCCGATCGCGTTCCGCACCGGCATCACCCGCGGGTGGTCCAGCCGCTGGTACGCCTCGAAGCAGGACTTCGCGGAATTGTTGGTGGAGGACCGGAAAATCCGGAAGTTCATCACCAACCACCCGAAGAAGACCCAATACAAGAACGCCGGGATCGACCGGATCGAGATCGAGCGGACCCGCGACGAGGTGCGGGTGATGCTGTACGTCGCCCGCCCCGGTTTGATCATCGGCAAGAAGGGCCAGGAGATCGAGATCCTGCAGGCGGAACTGCAGAACCTGGTCGGCCGGCGGATCAACCTGAAGGTCGAAGAGGTGGGCCGACCGGAGTTGCAGGCGCAGTTGGTTGCCGAGGACATCTCGCAGCAACTGAGCAAGCGATCGAGTTTTCGGCGGACGATGAAGCGGTCGCTGGAACAGACGATGGACGCCGGGGCGAAGGGGATCAAAATCCAACTCGCCGGGCGACTCGGCGGGGCGGAAATGGCTCGCCGTGAGAAACAGATCTCCGGGTCGATGCCCCTCAGTACGCTGCGGGCGAAGATCGATTACGGGTTCACCGAAGCGGTGACGCCACAGGGGCACATCGGAATTCAAGTTTGGATCAACCAAGGCACTTACGGAGACGACACCGATGGCGCTGATGCCCAAGCGGGTCAAACATCGAAAAAGCCAAAGAGGGCGTATAAAAGGTAACGCGACTCGCGGCAACACCGTCGTCTTCGGTGATTACGGGATCCAGTCGCTCGAGGCGGGATGGATCAAGGCGACGACGATCGAAGCCGGCCGAATCGCGGCCCAGCAGTACGTCCGTGGCGAAGGCAAGCTCTACATCCGAATCTTTCCCGACAAATCGGTTTCCAGCACGCCGCTGGAGACGCGGATGGGGAAGGGAAAGGGGGAGCCTGACTTCTGGGCCGCGGTCGTGCGACCCGGGACGGTTTTGTACGAGCTCGGCGGGGTCACCGAACAGCAGGCGAAGGTTTGTTTTTCGCGGCTGGCGAGCAAGTTGCCCGTCAAGGTTCGGTTCGTCGAGCGGCGGACGGCTTGATCGGGTCGGATGCCCGCCCCGATCGGGAGCCCGGTGCCCGGAGAAGGGGAAGCCCGGAGAAGGGGAAGCCCGGAGAAGGGGAAGCCCGGAGAAGGGGGGAAGCCCGTAGAGAGAGACGGAACAGTCCGGAACGAATTCACGGCCGGATCGGATCGAACAGGACCGCGGCCCCCGCGGGGGTGAGAGCGAGTTAGGACCATGACGAGTATTACCGAACTACGAGAGATGAGCGACGAGCAGCTGACGGCGACCGCCAAGGAGGCGTCCCAGCGGCTGTTCCGTTTGCGTTTCCAGTCGCAATCGGAGCGATTGAACACGCCGAGCGAAATTCGCAAGAACCGCCAGCTGATCGCGCGGATCAAGACGATCCAGACTGAGCGGCAGCGGGCGACCGAAACGCAAGTCAGCTAGACCACCCACGGGACGAATCAAGAGACATGCCCAAACGCGTCGTTTCCGGGAACGTGACCAGCGACAAGATGGATAAGACGCGACGCGTCGAGATCAACCGTCTGGTCAAGCACCCGAAGTACAAAAAGTACGTCCGCCGGCGGACCGTTTGTCACGTCCACGACGAGAACAACGAGTCGGGGATGGGGGACAAGGTCGAGATCATCGAATCGGAGCCGCTGAGCCGTTTGAAGCGGTGGCGTTTGGTTCGCGTTCTCGAGAAGAGCACCGAAGTCGATTTGACCGCCTTGCGGGCCGCTCGCAAGGGGGCGGCGACGCCGACCGAATCCGAAGCGATCGAGGCGGCTCACGTCGGCGCGACCGAAGAGGGTTCGTCCGGCGGTGACGTCGCGGCGGACGGGGACGGCCCCGCCGAGGAAGGCGAGACGTCGTCTTGAGCCGCGGGCCGAGGCCCGATCCGTTACCGAACCACATGATCCTTTTTAGCCACCGTGAACCGCGGAGCCCTGTCGACCGACGTGTCAGGGGCTTGCCCCGGCGAACGCGTCCCGGCCGACGGCCGACGGATTGAACGAAGATGATCCAGCAAGAAACCAGACTCGACGTCGCCGACAACACCGGCGCGCGGCAAGTGATGTGCATCAAAGTGCTCGGCGGCAGTCGTCGACGTGTCGCCGGGCTCGGGGACGTCATCGTGTGCAGCGTCAAGACCGTGATCCCCGGGAGCGACGTCAAGAAGAAATCGATCGTGCGGGCCGTCGTGGTGCGGACGAAGCAGCCGACCCGTCGCCCGGACGGCAGTTACATCCGATTTGACAGCAACGCGGTCGTCCTGATCGACAAGGACAAGGGCCCACGGGGAACGCGGATCTTCGGGGCGGTCGCTCGCGAGCTCCGCGATCGGAGTTTCATGAAGATCGTCAGCCTCGCGAACGAAGTCGTTTGATCGGCCTCCGCCGGTTTCTGTCCCCGTCCCCGTCCGTTTCCCGTTTAAGCCACCCGATTCAGCCATGTTTTTTCGCGTTGATGATGAGGTCGTCGTGATCGCCGGTGCGGACCGAAAGCACCGCGGCAAGATCCTGAAGATCGACCGCCAGAAGAACAAAGTCGTCGTCGAGGGGGCCGCCCGCGTTTGGAAGCACGTGCGGAAGAGCCAAAAGAACCCGCAAGGGGGACGGCTGAGCAAGGAGATGCCGATCAGCGCGAGCAACGTGATGCTGATCGACCCGACCTCCGGGACCCCGACGCGGGTCGGTGTCCGCTACCTGGAAGACGGTAGCAAAGAACGATATGCCAAGAAAAGCGGTGCGAGCCTCGGCAAGATTTCGCCGCCCCGTCAGCGTTACGCAAACCGTTAGACCGAGAACCGATGGCCGATACGAAACCGAGACTGCAGGCCCGATACGAGGAGACCATACGCCCGGCGTTGGTCGAGAAGTTCGGGTACGGCAACCCCCATCAAGTCCCCCGCGTCGAGAAGGTCACCTTGAACATGGGTGTCGGCGCCGCGATCGGGGACAAGAAGATCCTCGACATGGCGATGGACGCGATGACCGAGATCGCCGGTCAGCGACCGGTGATCACGACCGCGCGGAAGTCGATCGCGACGTTCCGGTTACGCGAGGGGATGCCGATCGGCTGCATGGTGACGCTTCGGCGTCAGCGGATGTACGAATTTCTGGATCGGCTGATTTCGATCGTGCTCCCGCGGGTCCGCGACTTTCGCGGGATCAGCCGGACCGCGTTCGACGGCCGAGGCAACTACACGATGGGGCTCACCGAGCAACTCGTTTTTCCGGAACTGAATCCGGACAAATACACGCGTCCGCAAGGGATGAACATCACCATCGTCACGTCGTCAAAGACGAACGACGAGGCCCGGGAACTGCTCGAGCGAATGGGGATGCCGTTTCGTCAACCGAAGAAGAAGTCGGACGCCGCCTGAGGCGTTCCGTGACCCGTTCCATTCCGTCCACCGGTACCCACACCACCCACCGGAAATCGCCCCGTGGCAAGCAAATCGAAAATCGCCAAAGCCCTTCGCAAGCCGAAGTTCAGCACCCGTCAAGAGAACCGCTGCAAGTTTTGCGGTCGGCCCCGTGCGGTGTACCGCAAGTTCGGGATTTGTCGGATTTGTTTTCGCGAAACGGCGAACATGGGATTGATCCCTGGCGTTCGCAAGAGCAGCTGGTGATGAAGGTAGCAAGGGGAGATACCAAACAATGATGACCGACCCGATCGCTGATATGCTGACCCGGATCCGCAACGCCGTCCGAGTGGAACGGCCGTTCGTGGACATCCCGGCCAGCCGTTTGAAGCGGGGCATCGCCGACGTGCTGAAGCGTGAAGGCTACATATGGGATTGGCGTGAGGAGGAGGCCGAACCGGTCTCGTTCCTTCGCCTCGAGTTAAAATACGGCCCCAACGGGGAGCGTGTGATCCAGACGATCAAACGGATCAGCAAGCCGGGTCGCCGATCGTACATCCGTAGCAAAGAGCTCAAGCCGGTCCTCGGGGGGCTGGGGATCCGGATCGTGAGCACCAGCCACGGGGTGATCAGCGACCGAGAAGCCCGCCGAGACAAGGTCGGTGGTGAAGTGTTGTGCGAAATTTCCTGATCCACAGGCGGAAGCGGACGAAAGCGTCATGAGTCGCATTGGAAAACAACCGGTCACGATCGCCGACGGCGCCAAGGTGTCGTTGAGCGGGCGGACCGTCGAAGTCGAAGGGCCGAAGGGGAAGCTCACCTATGAGCACCGCCCCGAGGTGAAGGTGTCGGTCGACGACGAGTCGAAATTGGTGAAGGTCGAGCGTGAGGGTGAAGACCGCACGTCCCGTGAGATGCACGGGCTGACCCGCGCTTTGATCGCCAACATGATCGACGGCGTCACGAAGGGATACGAGAAACGGCTCGAGGTGGTCGGCGTCGGTTACCTGGCGGCGATCAGCGGTGATACGTTGCAGCTGCGGGTCGGGTTCGCCAACGAGTTGCACCGCAAGATCCCGAGCGGATTGACCGTCACGTGTCCCGACCAGACGCACGTCGTCGTGCAAGGGTGTGACAAGCAACAGGTCGGGCAGTTCGCCGCGGAGATTCGCTCGTTGCGGAAACCCGAGCCGTACAAGGGGAAAGGCGTCCGCTACCAAGGCGAGTACGTCAAGATCAAGCCTGGGAAATCAGCCACGAAATAGCGAGGGGAGTCGGGACGCGAAGTCTCGATGCCGAGATGGACAAGAACAAGAAGATCGGAAAGCAACGCTTGCGGCGTCGGCGGCACGTCCGGAACGTGTTGCTCGGCTCCGCCGGCCGGCCCCGGCTTTGCGTCGAGCGGTCGCTGAAGCATTTCGCTTGCCAGTTGATCGACGACGAAGCGGGTCGGACCCTCGCCAGCGCGAGCACCCGCGACAAGGCGGTCCGGGAGAGCCTTGGCGGTTCGGGGAACTGCGACGCGGCGGCCCAGATCGGGAAGTTGATCGCGGAGAAGGCGACCGCCGCGGGGGTGACCACGGTCAAGCTCGACCGGGGCCACGCGAAATACCATGGTCGGGTCAAGGCGTTTGCCGACGCCGCCCGCGAAGCCGGGCTGCAGTTCTGACCAGCCGAATCAGTCAAACCATTAACCGGGGACGGAACGATTAGTACTGGAAATCGCAATCGA
>JAWLFY010000088.1:0-20558 GCA_041685355.1 Pirellulaceae bacterium
GCTTGTCCGCGTTCGCTCGCATCCTCACTTCGGACATCGCAGCAATGCCTCCAAAACCTACGTTCTGGGCAGTTGCCACTAAAATCGCGGAACAACCATCCGAGGTAAAGGCCATTTCGATCTTTCCCCGACATTGGCGGCGGTGCTACCATCCGCCTCGCTCGGGGTGAGCGTTCGCGCCGGGCACGATCATTGCGCCTTTACCGGAGCGAGCGTCACGGATGATGCGATCAGTTCTCCCCTTGGGTTTCGTGTTGATTTTGGTACCGGCCGCGTGGGGTCAAACCCGAGACCCGGAGGCGGGCGAGCCGGCGCGAGTCGCGAACCGCCAACAGCGGGCCGACGCCGCCCCCAAGCCCCCGTTCGATCCGCCGGGTCAACAGGAGCTCGCCCAGCTACAACGGCTCCTCGCCGCATGGGAGTCGCAAAGCAAAGGGACGAAAACGCTCGAGTGCGCGTTCAAGCGGTGGAGCTACGCCCCGGGGGCCGCCCCGTCTGGGGTCCCCAAAGACACCTCGACCGGCGTGATCAAATACGCCGCCCCCGACAAAGGCCTGTTCAAGGTCGAACAGAAGGTTTTCTTCGCCGGGATGAACGACGACGGCAAACCGCTGTTTACGCCGCAACCCGGCCAATACGGCGAATGGTGGGTGTGCAACGGAAAGGAGCTGATCGAGTTCGACCGCAGCCGCGAGGAATGCCGCATCCAAACGCTGCCGCCCGACATGCAGGGCCAACAGATCTTCAATAGCCCCCTCCCGTTCGTATTCAACCTCGACGCCGAGCAGATCCAACAACGTTATTGGGTCCGGCAAGTCGCCCCGCCCAAGCCGGGGATCGTGCTGATCGAGGCTTGGCCGAAGCGTCAGGAGGACCGTGCCCAATACCGGCTGGTCCAAATCGCGCTCGACGAAGAGACGATGATCCCGTCCGCGCTGGTGATGTACGCCCCCAACTTCGATATCAAGACGAACCCCGAGTGGGACCACTACGAATTCACCAGTTGCAACCGCAACGGCAAGGGCCAGTGGCTGCAGAACTTCTGGAAGGGCTTCATCGACGAAAAGCCGCCGTCCGACTGGAAGGTGCTCCGTAACCACTTCGTCCCCCCGCCCAACGCCGAGCGGACCGCCGACGCCGACGACGAATCGAACAAGTCGATCCGATGACGGTCTCCGCTCAGACTCCGTAGTAGTCGCGGTACCATTCGACGAAGCGTTCGATCCCGACTTCGATCGGGGTCGACGGCCGGTAGCCGACCGCGGCGTCCAGGGCGTCGATGTCGGCGTACGTGGCCGGGACGTCGCCCGGTTGCATCGGCAAGAAATTCTTGACCGCCGTCTGCCCCAGAGACTGTTCGATTACCTCGATGAACCGACCCAACTCCACCGGTTGATGGTTGCCGATGTTGAACACCCGGTACGGCGCGGAACTGGTCGCCGGCGACGGATTCGAGCTGTCCCAGTCGGGATCGGCCACGGCGATCTGGTCGCTCACCCGATGGACCCCCTCGACCAAATCGTCGATGTAAGTGAAGTCGCGGCGCATCTTGCCGTGGTTGAAGACGTCGATCGGACGCCCCTCCAAGATCGCCTTGACGAACAGGAACAACGCCATATCGGGCCGACCCCAAGGTCCGTACACGGTAAAGAACCGCAACCCCGTCGTCGGCAACCCGTACAGATGGCTGTACGTGTGCGCCATCAGCTCGTTGCTCTTCTTCGTCGCCGCATACAAACTCAGCGGGTGATCGACCCGGTCCTCGACCGAGAACGGCATCTTCGTCCCCCCGCCGTAAACGCTGCTGCTACTGGCGTACGTCAGATGCGGCGTTTTCGCGTGCCGGCACGCCTCCAAGATGTTCAAGAACCCGACCAGGTTGCTCTGGATGTATACCTCGGGGACTTCGAGCGAATACCGCACGCCCGCCTGGGCCGCTAAGTGCACGACGCGGTCGAAGTCGTGACGGGCGAACAAGCCCCGCACCGCGCCGGCGTCGACCAGATCGGCCTGCACGAAACGAAAGCGGTCGTAATCGTGCAATTGGCGAAGTCGGTCCCGCTTGAGCTGGACGCTATAGTAGTCGTTGACGTTGTCGAACCCGACGACCTCGCCCCCTTGATCCAACAGCCGACGGGCAAGGGCATACCCGATGAATCCGGCCGCGCCGGTGACGAGGTAGGTGCTCATGGTCAGCCTGAGTCAGTACTCGGAAAATCGGTGGGCGATCACCTCGCCCCACGGTTCGGCCAAGAATAGGTCACAACCACACCCGGTCGGAAGACCACGCACGTCGCCCCCCTTCCAGACAGCCCCGAGCCAGGCGATGCGGCGGAACGTGTCTCGTCCGAACCCCGCTCGATGCGGCGACTTGCTCCGCTCCCCGATGTTCGCCCGCGTCCCCACGAGCTAACGTTTTCACGCCCCGACATAACGTCGTCCTGGGCAGCAGCGAGATTCCCTCGGAGGTGCCGTTTGACGTCGAAACTTTGTCAGGACTTGATCGACGCGATCTCCGATCGCTCCGCCACCGTCGGCGTGATCGGCTTAGGCTACGTCGGGCTGCCCCTGATCGACGCCTTCACCGCCGCCGGGTTCCGTTGCCTCGGGTTTGACGTCGACCCCAAGAAGATCGACGCGTTGTCGGCGGGGACGAGTTACATCAAGCACATCGGCGACTCGACCGTATCGGGGTGGATCGCCCGAGCACTCTTCTCCTGCACGGCCGACATGACGCGACTCGGTGAGCCCGACGTGTTGTTGATCTGCGTCCCGACACCCCTCGACGACGCCCGCGATCCCGACTTGCGATACGTCGTCGGCACGTGCGAATCGATCGCCGCGTCCCTCCGCGCGGGCCAGCTCGTCGTGCTCGAGAGCACCACCTACCCCACGACGACGCGTGACGTGATGGTCCCAATCCTTGAACGGGGCGGGCTCCGTGCCGGCGAAGACTTCTTCGTCGCCTACAGCCCCGAACGAGAGGATCCGGGGAACCCCGACTTCTCCGCCGCGGGGATCCCGAAAGTCGTCGGCGCGATCAACGAGACGAGCCTACAATGCGCCGCGGCACTCTATGGCGCCGCGGTCGCCGGCGTCGTCCCGGTCAGCAGTTGCGAAGTGGCTGAAGCGTCCAAGGTACTCGAAAACATCTACCGGGCGGTGAACATCGCGCTCGTCAACGAGCTAAAAACGCTGTTCGACTCGATGGACATCGACGTCTGGGAAGTGATCAACGCGGCGAAGACGAAACCGTTCGGATTTCAAGCGTTCTACCCCGGCCCCGGGCTCGGCGGCCATTGCATCCCGATCGACCCGTTCTACCTGTCGTGGCTCGCGCGGAAACAGGGCCAAACGACCCGTTTCATCGAGTTGGCCGGTGAGGTCAATCGCGCGATGCCGGCCTACGTCGTGTCCCGCACCGCCGAGTTCCTCAACGACCACGGAAAACCGATCCGCGGCAGCAAAATCTGTCTGCTCGGTGTCGCGTATAAGAAGGACGTCGACGACCCGCGCGAAAGCCCCTCCTTCGAACTGATGGATCGGCTGCTTCGACACGGCGCCGAACTCACCTACTCGGACCCCCACGTCCCGAAGCTCCCCGCGATGCGGCACTACGACCTGCCGCCGATGCAAAGTCGACCGCTGACCCCCGATTTCCTGGCCGCCCAAGACGCGGTGCTGATCGCGACCGATCACTCGGCGGTCGACTACGCCGAAGTCGTGCGTCACAGCCGGCTCGTGGTCGACACCCGGAACGCGACCGCCGCGGTGACCGAGGGACGCGAGAAAATTCGCAAGGCCTAGCCGCGCGTGGGCCGCCTAGCCGTCCCGGTCGCGGCGTTCCCGCTTGCGGCGGCTGTGACGTTCCAACGTGCGACGCTCCGCCGCCGTGAGACTTTGCTCTCCTTGCTCGAAGATCTTCGCCAAGATCCGGTCGGCGTCCGCCTCTTCCCGGGCGAGTTTCCGGTCGGGGTCGTGGAGCTTCAACTTCATCCGACGCGATCGCTGTCCCCAGCGTTGTGGCAACTCACCGACCGCGGTGAAGTCGAGCCAACTCAGGTTCCAGCGGCGGAAGTAATACAGCCCCGCGAACGCCGCCCCCGCCAAGTGGACCTGGAACGCCGTGTTCGCGTCGCCGGCGATGCCGAGCGCTCCCGCCATGTCGTAGGCGACGAACAGCACCGCCAACACCCACGCCTTCACCGGGAAGACGAACATCAACAAGATTTCGGACTGCGGGAAATAGCACGCGAACAGAATCGTCACCGCGACCACGGCGCCGCTCGCCCCGATCGTCGCCGGCATCCGATCGATCGGGATCCCGGCCACCGAGGCATGGACAAGCGCCGACACCGACGCGGCGATCCCGCCGAGCACGAGCGCGACGAAGTAGAACCGCAACAGCGCCGGACCCCCGATCCGCTGTTCCACGGCCCGGCCGAAAATGAACAGCCCGAACATGTTGAACAAGATGTGCCGGATCCCGCTCAGGTCGTGCAAGAACCCGTAACTGACGAATTGCCACCACATCCATGGCCGGATCGCCGTCTCGGGCTGCACCGCGAACCAAGGGAACAACACACTCCTCGGATTCCCCGACGCGTCCCTTCCCGCCAAGATCATGTCGGCAAAGAAGACCACGACGTTGATCACCACCAACACGATCGTCATGCTCCGCGGGCTCTCGACCCGATCCCACGGGGTCCGCATGTCGGGTCGAGAATAGTCGCGGTCGGAAAGGCCCATCGAATGCCTGTCGCGGAAACGTGGAAAACGGAAAAGTGGGACTCCGGCAAATCAGCCGGCAAACGATATCAACAAGCGTGCCGTCCCGGGTAGGCTAGCCCCACCGCGGTCGGGGCGACCCGTCACAGCCGGGGCGACCCGCCACGGTCAGGTCCAACGGTCGCGGTCGGTTCTCTACGCGATCCAGCCGCCGCCGAGCACCCGGGTCCCGTCGTATACGACCGCCGCCTGTCCCGGCGCCACGCCGTATTGGGGTCCTTCGAACTCTACCTCAAACCGGGACGGATCCGCCGGGTCGACGTCGACCCGCGCGGGCTGGGGCGACCCGTTGTACCGGATCTGGACCGCGACCCGTTCCGGGATCCGGTCGGGGGACAACAACCAATTCGCCTCCGCCGCAACCAACCGGTCTCGCGCGAGCGCCTCGTGCGGCCCGATCACGACCCGCCGCGTCGTGGGCTCGATCCGAACCACAAAGTGGGGCGAGCCGAGGGCCACCCCCAGCCCCTTCCGCTGGCCGACCGTGAACGCCTCATACCCGTCGTGTTCGCCGACCACCCGGCCGTCCACCGTGCAGATCTCGCCCGCCGTCGCGCCCGCCATCTCCGGACGTCGCCCCTTCACGAAATCGCTGTGGTGTCCCTGGGTGACGAAACAAATCTCTTGGCTGTCACGCTTCCCCGCGACCGCCAAACCCAACCCCTCGGCGATCTCGCGAATCCGCGGCTTCGTAAAATCCCCCACCGGCAACCGCATCCGAGCCAGCCGGTCGGGCCGGATGCCGAACAACGCGTAAGACTGGTCCTTGCCCGAATCGAGACCGCGGTGCAGCTCGGCGTCCGCCCCACCGCCCATCCGCGCATAGTGCCCGGTCGCGACGAAGTCGGCGTCGACCCCGTCGGCGTAGTCAAACAACCGCCCGAACTTGATCCAGTGGTTGCATTTGACACACGGGTTCGGAGTCCGCCCGCCGAGGTAGTCGTCGACGAAGTAGTCAACGATCCGCCGGAAATCCTGCTGCAGGTCGAGCGCGTAAAACGGGACGTCCAGCTTCGACGCCACCCGCCGGGCGTCGGCGGCGTCCGACGCGCTACAACATCCCTGCTTGTGGTCGGCTCGCCCACCGACGACGGGCAGCCCACCCCCCACGCCGCTGCCGTCGACGCGGCAAGCCGTTTCCGACTCCTCGCCGTGACGCATGAAGACCCCGATCACCTCGTGCCCCGCCTCCAGTAACAGGTGCGCGGCGACACTCGAATCGACCCCGCCGCTCATCGCCAACACGACCCGTGCCATGAATTTCCCAGCCGTCTCTGTTGAAAGTGATCTCGTTCCGCCCCGAGCCGGCGCCTCGCCCGCCCGCCGATTCGCGAACACGCCACGCCCGCCCATCGGCAACCCTGTCCGCACACCCGTCGACACACCCGTCGACACACCCGTCGACACACCCGTCGGCACCCCCCCCGCCCGCCGACCCGCTTGGCCACGGGGGACGCGTCGCCCATTGCCCACACGGTGACGCCTGTTAGGCTAAAGTGATTCGGCTCGCCAGACGACCTGACGTCGCCGTCCCCTTTCATCATACGCGTGGAGTCCCCGAAGTCATGGACGCTGACCTGATTCACCGTACCGAATCGATCCGAGACCGGCTGGAACAACTCGGAGACTCTCTTTGACCACGCTGCCAAGCGTCACGAAATCAGCGGGATCGAAGCCCGGATGAGCCAACCCGACTTCTGGGACGATAACGAAGCGTCCCAGAAAGTCGTGGCCGAGCTCAAGACCCTCAAGGGGATCGTCGGCCCGATGGACGATTTGACGTCTTCCGTCGTCGACCTTGATGCGCTGTTGGAAATGGCCGAGGAAGATCCTTCGGCCAAGGGTGATGTCGTCAAGGAGATTGAGCGGCTCGAACGTGTCCTCGACGATCTGGAACTCAAGGCCCTCCTCAGCGGCGAGAACGACTCGGCGGGGGCGATCCTGACGATCAACGCCCGCGACGGGGGGACTGACGCGAACGATTGGGCCGAGATGCTTTTGCGGATGTACTCCGCGTGGGCCTCCGATCACGATTTCGATATCGAACTGCTCGACCGCCAAGACAACGAAGAGGCGGGAATCAACCACGCCTCGATCTCCGTCCGCGGGCCGATGGCGTACGGCTACCTGAAAGGTGAAGAAGGGATGCACCGGCTGGTCCGGATCAGCCCCTTCAACAGCGAAGGAAAACGGCAAACCAGCTTTGCCGCCGTCAGCGTCGCCCCCGAAATCGACGACTCGATCAATATCGAAATCGACGAAAAGGACATCCGTGAAGATCGCTTCCGCGCCGCCGGGGCGGGCGGCCAGCACGTCAACAAGACCGACAGCGCGATCCGGCTGACCCACGTCCCGACCGGAATCGTGGTGCAATGCCAGAACGAGCGGAGCCAACACCAAAACCGCGCCACCGCGTGGAAGATGCTCCGCGCGAAAATGGCCCGGATCGAGGAGGAACGCCGCGAGGCCGAGGTCGCGAAGAAGTACGAGGCACAAGCCCGGACCGGGTTCGGGAGCCAAATCCGGAACTACTTCCTGCACCCCGACCAACGGGTCAAGGACGCCCGCACCGGACACTACGTCGGGAACTTCAACGCCGTGATGGACGGCAGCGAACTTCAAGGTTTCCTCGACGCGTTCCTCCGCTACAAAGCGGGCAAGGCAGAAGCGGTCGAGAACTAGTAGCCCTGTGAGCCCGTTTCACCGCCCGCTTCGAGTTCACCGCCCGCTTCGAGTTCACCGCCGGCTTCGAGTTCACCGCCGGCTTCGAGGTCCTCATCGGGTTCGAGCGGGCACCCGATCGCCCGCTCGAGCTCGGCGATCGTCCCCGCCAAATCGGCCTCGATCCGTGCGAGCTGGGTTTGCACATCCAACAGTTCTCGGTACGTCTCGATCACCGAAAAGAAATCGGCCCGCTCGCCTCGGTAGTCGGCGACCGTGATCTGCAACGTGTCTTCGACCCTCGGTAAAATCCGAGACCGGTAGATCTCTCGCTGCTCGTCGAGCGACACGGCTTGGGCGAGCAATCGACGCAGCCGGCCCTGCAGCGCGTCCCGCTCCGCGTCGTACCGCTCCCGAGTCCCCGCGGTGCGGTGCGCCGCCTCGCGAATCCCCCCGTCGATTTTCGACCGCCAGATCGGCAACGTCGTGCCGACGGTGAAGCTGAAGTTGTCGCGGCCGTTGGCGACCGGGCTGACCACGTCCGCGCCGTCGCGGACCAGCCACCAACTCACGCCGAACTGCAGATCGGGATACTGCTCCAAACAGGCCAACCGTTGGCGTTGCCGGTCCCGTTCGATCTCCCACGCCAACCCGCGCAGCTCCGGGTTGCACCGCTCCGCCGCCTGAACGATCTGCTGAAGCCGCCCCGGTATCCGCCCCAGCCCCAGATCGTCCTGGGCTCGCGGTGAATCGGTCAGCGGCCGACGAATGAGCGCCGCCAAATCGGCCTGGGCGACCTCCCGTTGCCGGCGAAGCGTCGTCAACTGGTCTGCCAAACGGTCCGCCTCGAGCTGCGCCCGCAACACGTCTTGCTGCGACCCCCCGCTGCGATACCGGGCCTCGGCGACCCGGGTCAAATCGTCGACCAACCGCTCCGAACTCGACACCACCTCGATCGCGCGGGACGCGTACCAAAGCTCGAAGTACGCCAACCGGACCGCCTCGACGATCTCCCGCTCGACCCGCTCGAGCTCGGCCCGCGCCACCTCGATTTCACGGTTCACGACCGCCGCCCGTGTCCGCAACTTTTCGGGCCACGGCACCGACTGCGTCAGACCCATCTGGTTGCCGACCCGCCCCGCCGCGGTTTGGAGCGCGTTATCCGGGGCCGGCCAGAACGTGTTTCCGAACACCGGGTCGGGGAGCGCCCGGACTTGAGGAACCCGGTTCTGTTCCGCGGCCACCCGTCGACGCGCGGCGCGAATCTTCGGATGACTCGCCACCGCGAGCGAAACGTAATGCTCGACCGATCGCGGCTCGACGTCCGCTCCAGGCTCGGACCCTTCCGCGCTCGCCCGGTTCGCGCTCGCCCGGTTCGCGCTCGCCCGGTTCGCGCTCGCCCCGTCCGCTTGCACTGACCCCGCCCCGTCACTCGGGTCCACCCCGTCGAGTTCGAACGCCAGCGACTCGAACCGCCCCGCGTCGACCACCCGCCCCGCGTCAGAACTTGCGCCGGAGCTCGCGCCGGTCAAGCCTTCGTCCGTTGGCGAGTCGTCTCGGTGAAGCCCGTCTTCCCACGCCGCGGCGACGCGGACCGGGGCGGCCCGCCCGCCCTCGGAAGTAACCAGCCCGCCCTCGGAAGAGCCCGACCCGCTTGTGGAAGATTCGACCGCGCCGTCGCTGTCCCCCGCCGTCGTTGCCGTCACCTCAGCCCCCGCCGCCGAACCCCGACCGACGTCGCCGACCGTTAATGCGACGTCGCGCGAGGCGGGCGCGGGGGAGTCGTGCGCACCGATCCGGTCACCGCTGGACGTGCTCCCGCCCGGTGCCGCACACCCGCCGATCCCCAATGCGGCCAGCAGCATCCCCCAACCCAGGATCCCCCAACCCAGCATCCCCCGAGCCAGGATCCCCCGAGCCGACCGACGCAGCCCTCGGCGGCGGGCCCGATCCACGGCGGGGGCGTTCGTGTTTTTTCGGGGAACCGACATCTCGGAAACGTCACTCAAGGGCGCTTAAGGGCACGAGTCGTGGCCGCGGACCCATCATCCGCGGGATTCACTCGCCTTCTGTCCCTTACGATCGGCACGTCCCGTCCGTTGGCATCGGCCGAACCGATCCCGCCCGCACAACTTGACTACCCCGATCGCGAATCGCCTCGATCCCAAAATCGGCTTGACCACACCCACCACATGCATTTTAATTGCATCTGGACCGCCAAAGGCCCGCGGCCGAACGTCCCTCGGGCGACCGGACCCCAAGCAACCGACCGTCGGCGCGGCCGTCCCGGTTGCGGTATCCTCTAACCAGACGTCTTGGCGGGGGCACCGCCGACGAAAAGACACGCCCCCGATTCCGATCTTCCACGATTTTCAACCCGCGACGAAATCGCGGGCCCATCCATCCGAAGGAAAGGTTCCGATGCGACGACTCGTTTTGATGCGACGACTCTTGGCGATTCTGATGATCGGCGGCTACGGATCGCTCCTGTTGCCCCTGTCCGGGTGCAAGCAACCCGATTCGACCGAACCGACCGCCGGCGAAGAAAATCACGGCGAAGACGACCACGGGCACGACGACCACGGGCATGGTGATGACCATGACCACGACGACGACCATGATCATGACGACCATGACCACGAGGGAGATCACGCCCACGAAGTGAAAGTCCCCGACACGTTCCCCGCCGCCGTCGAAGAACTCGGCAAGATGAGCGCGTCGATCGCCGACGCCTACGGGAAGGACGACCCGAATTTGGCGCACGACGCGCTGCACGACATCGGCCACTACCTCGAAGCGTTGCCCGAACTGGCGAAAAAAGCCGAACTGTCCGAGGAGGACCAAGAAGCGGTTAAAGCGTCCGCCGAATCGTTGATGGACGCGTTCGGGGCGCTCGACGAGGTGTTACACGGGCTGGAAGGGAAGTCCTACGACGAAGTCGAGAGTGACATCTCGTCGAACATGAAGACCCTCCGTTCGATGGCGGATCTGCAACCGTGAGCCTCGGTCGCCTGGAATACCGCCGTCAGCGTCATCGGTCGCTGGCTTCGCTCTCGCCGGCTCGTGGTGCGAAAGCCGGAGGTTCGACAACCGGCTTTCGGCTCCCACCCGGCTTTCGGCTCCCACCCGGCTTTCGGCTCCCACCCGGCTTTCGGCTCTTCGGAGGCGTCTTGCTCGGGGCGATCGCTCTCACCGTCGCCGGGTGCGGAAGCGACTCGCCGTCCGACGAGGACGGCTTCGCGGCGGTGCGGGACCGTATCCTGATCGACACCATGCCCGACGACGCGGTGCCGATCGAGTCCGTCCAAGCCGACGCGACAAGTGAGACCTCGCTGACTTTGTTGGGGATCATCGACGCCGGCGAGTTCGACGCGTTCGAACCGGACCGCGCGGCGTTCTTGATCCGTGACGTGATCGAAGACGAGCTCCAAGACCCCGATCACGACGCCAGCGAGTGCCCGTTCTGCAAGCGTAAGGCGGCTCAGGCCGCTCGGGCGTACGTCGTCATCGTCGACGAAAACGGCGACCCGTTTCAAACCCCCGTCCCGAAGCTCCTCGGCCTAGCCAAAGGAGACCGGGTCGTCGTCCGCGGCACCGGACAATGGAACGAGTCGCTCGAGATGTTGATGCTCCGAGCGACCGGAGTCCACGTCGCCCGCTGAGTGAACTTGCCCGCTGAGTGAACTTGCCCGCTGAGTGAACTTGCCCGCTGAGTGAACTTGCCCGCTGGGCCAACGCGCCCGCCAAACGGATACGTCCCGGCGCCCGCTCACCGCACCCCGCGTGACCTCTGGCGTCCGACCAGGAACCGCGTCAGCACTTGCTCGGGAACCTCGTCGGTCCGCACGCGGTGGTAATCGATCGCCTGCTCTTGGGCGAGCGTCGTAACCGCGTCGAGGTACTCCGTGAGCGCCTGGTGATAGCGGTCGGCGATCGCGTTCGGTTCGGCGAACACCGCCGCGCCCCCTTCCATGTCGAGGAAGCGGGTCGGCCGCTGAAACCGGAACGCGAGCTCTTGCGGGTCGAGCAAATGAAACGCCGCCACGTCGTGCTTGCGAAACCTCAGGTGTTCGAAGCACGCCCGCAGCGAATCGGGTGGCACGAACAGATCCGACAAGACCACGATCAACGCCCGCTGGCGAATCGTCTCGGCGATCTCGTGCAACACGTCGACCAACCGAGTCGGTCCGTTCGCTTCGGCCCCCTCCATCGCGTCGTACAGGTGCATCAGGTGGACCGGGTTTCGGCGCGGCGGGATCTCCCGCACGATCCCGTCGGCGACACAGCTCAACCCCACCGCGTCCCCTTGTTGGATCGCCAGGTACGCCAGCGCCCCGGCGATCCGGTGGGCGTACGCGAGCTTCGTCGTCTCCCCCGACCCGTACCCCATCGATCCGCTGGTGTCCACGACCAGACAGCATCGCAGGTTCGTGTCGGCCTCGAATTCCTTGACGTAGAACCGGTCGGTCCGCCCATACGCCCGCCAATCCAAACGGCGGAGATCATCCCCGGGGACGTACTTGCGATACTCGGCAAACTCGACGCTCGCCCCGCGGTGCGGGCTCGGGTGTCGGCCCGACACGTTTCCCTGCATCGGCCGGCGGGCGAACAACGAAAGCCCCGCCAACCGGCCGAGAACGCTGGGGTCCAAGAAGCTCCGCTGGCGTCGGTCGGGAAGCATCAGCCCTCCCGCTCCGCTTCCTCGAGCAACCGGCTGACGATCCGTTTCGCGTCCATCCCCTCGGCCTGAGCCGCGAACGTCGTGATCACGCGGTGCGCGAGCACGGGCAACGCGACCTCGTGAATGTCTTCCAAGCGGACCATGTAGCTCCCCAGCAGCGCCGCCCGCGCCTTGGCGCCGAGGATCAAATACTGCACCGCCCTCGGGCCGGCGCCCCACGCCACCAGCGGCTTCATCCACTCCGGCGCCGAAGGCGATTGCGGACGCGTCCGCCGGACGAGCTTCGCCGCATGGCTGTAGATATGGTCGGGGACCGGCATCCGCCGCACCAACTCCTGGATCTGCAGGATCTTCTCCGCCACCAACAAGTGCTCCAGCGTCGGCGCCGAGTCGCCGGTCGTCGTACGGGCGATCTCGATCTCCTCCGCTTCGTTCGGGTAGTCCATCTCGATCAAGAACATGAACCGGTCGAGCTGCGCCTCGGGAAGCGGATACGTCCCCTCTTGTTCCACCGGGTTTTGCGTCGCCAGCACCACGAACGGCGGGTCGAGTCGGAACGGCTTGCCGCTGACCGTGACCCGCCGCTCCTGCATCGCTTCCAACATCGCCGCTTGGGTCTTCGGCGGGGCACGATTGATCTCGTCGGCGAGCACAATATTCGCGAACACCGGCCCCGCGATGAACTGGAACTCCCGCCGGCCCCCGCCCCCGTCTTGCAAGATGTCCGTCCCCGTGATGTCCATCGGCATCAAGTCGGGGGTGAATTGGATCCGCGTGAACTTGAGCGACATCGTCTCGGCGAGCTTGCTGACCAGCAGCGTCTTCGCCAACCCCGGCACCCCCATCAACAACGCATGGCCGCGGGCGAACAGGCAGATCGCGAGCTCCTCGATCACCGATTGCTGGCCGACAATGACCCGCGCGAGTTCCTTCCGAAGCTGGGCATAGATGTCACGAAGCTCGTCGATCGCCCGAACGTCGTCGTCGCCCATGCGGGCGTCCGCATTCGACGAGAGAGAAGTCGCCATCAAGGTTCCCGAAGTCGCGTGAGTGCTGAACCGAACGCGTCCCGATTGTAGCGGAACCGGACGAAATGATTCGGCCCCCCTTCCCGACCCTGAAAAATCCTCCAAAGTTTGGCCAGGCGGCGACCTCGGTCTCGCTCCCGTCTTTCTCTTACCAGCACGTCGCATGGGCTCTAGCGGACCGCCAACTGACGCGAACACGTTCCCCCCCTTGAACACGTTCCCCCCTCTCATCGAGCGCGCCGTCGTCGTCACCGGACCGACCGCGTCGGGGAAAAGTGGCGTCGCGATCGAACTCGCCCGGCGGATCGGTGGCGAAATCTTGTCGCTCGATTCGATCGCGGTCTACGTCGGGATGGACATCGGGACCGCGAAGCCGACCGCCGAGGACCGAAGCCAGGTCCCCCACCACCTGCTCGACCTCGTCCCGCCGACCGAAGACTTCAGCGTCGCCCGTTATCTGCGGGCCGCCCACGACGCGGTCGACGAGATCACCCGACGCGGACGGCTGCCGATCTTCGTCGGCGGCACGCCGCTGTTTCTGAAAGGGGTGCTCCGCGGTTTCGATCCCGGCCCCCCCGCCGACTGGGAGTTTCGCCGCGACGTCGAACAGGACATCGAACGCCACGGGCTCGAGGCCCTCCGAGAACGGCTCCGCCAAGTCGACCCGTTGGCCGCCCATCGGATCGGCCCGAGTGACAAGCGTCGGATGATCCGCGCCCTGGAATACGTCCGTGCGACGGGCGTCCCGATCAGCCATCGCCAAACCCAATTCGAACGCTCGCGACCGGCCGACTCCTGCCTCGCCTTCTGTCTCCGGCTCCCCCGGCCCCGGCTCCACGAACAGATCAACCGCCGCGTCGACGCGATGTTCGATCAAGGACTGGTCGACGAAATCCGAGGGCTGGTCCGGCGATATGGGCAGCTCTCGCGGACCGCCCGACAAGCCGTCGGGTACCGCGAAGTGCTCGGCCGGCTCGACGAACCGGGCATCCTTCATGAACCGGGCATCCTTCATGAACCGGGCGAGCTCGACGAAACCCGCCGCGAAGTCGCCGCCCACACCCGTCAGCTTGCCCGTCGTCAAGAGACGTGGTTCCGATCGTTCCGCGAGCTCCGATCGATCGACGTCGAACCCGAACCGGAGTCCGAAACCGACGCTCGAGACGCGACCGCCAGCCGGGGCAACAACGCCCGGCAGATCGCGGGCAGCACCGCCGAGGAGATCGCGGCAAGCATCGCCGACGTGATCGCCGCATCGAACGCGATCGCCAAACCCGCCTCGGCCGCCGCCCCCTCCCCGGCGGCCGAACCCCCGCATGCCGACCCGTCTCATGCCGACCGCACATCGCCGCCAGCACCGACCCGTCCGGCCCGGCTCGTTGGCAATCGGGGTCGAGCCGTCTAAGCTCGTGGCGCGGTGGCGGAATTCCCCGGCCTTGCCCACACGCCGCGAACCACACGCCGCTACCGATCTCCCCCCGATCCCGTTCCGAAACGGTCCCCGCAGCGAAAATGAACCCGAACCACCCGCTCGACCCGATCCTCCGCTTGATGGAGACGTTGCGGGAACGCGCCGAGACCCGCCCGCCCGATTCATACACAACGAAGTTATTGAACGGGGGGCCCTCCAAGATCGGCGAAAAGATCCGTGAAGAAGCCGGCGAACTGATCGAAGCCGCCGGCGAGCCGGGCGACGCCGGCCGAGAACACTTTGTCTATGAAGCGGGCGACGTGCTCTACCACACCCTCGTGCTGCTCGCCTGGAAAGGGGTCGACATCAACGAGGTGGCGAGCGAGCTGGCCCGCCGTGAAGGGACGTCGGGGTTGGTCGAAAAAGCGAACCGCAACCAGGGATAAGCAAGATCGTGGACTTGACCAAAAACCTTCGCATCGGGATCCCCAGCAAGGGACGGCTCAGCGAGCTCGCCGAAGACTTGCTCCGTCAAGCCGGGCTCCATTTCCGCCGCCAAAACCGAGGGCTGTTCGCCCGCGTCCGCGGGCTCCCGGTCGACATCATCTACCTGCGGACCGATGACATCCCCACGCTCTGCGGCGAAGGGGCGATCGACATGGGGATCACCGGCGGCGACCTCGTCGAAGAGGCCGGGGCCGACGTGACGGTGCGGATGAACTTCGGCGTCGGCCGCTGTCGGCTCGCGTTCTGTGTCCCCGACGAATCGGACATCGACTCGGTCGACGCGCTCGACGGCAAACGGATCGCCACCAGTTTCCCCGAAGTGACCCGCCGCTACCTGGCCGCCCGCGGCGCCGAGGCGCATCTCGTCTCGCTCGCCGGCAGCGTCGAGATCATGATCCAACTCGGCGTCGCCGACGCGATCGTTGACCTCGTCGAAACCGGCAGCACCCTCGCCGCGAACCGGCTACACATCCTGGAAGAACTCGGCAGCTACGAAACGGTCCTCGTCCAAAACGATCGCTGTCGTGACGGCGAGACCGCCGACCGGATCGTCGCCCGCCTCGAAGGCGTCGTCATCGCCCGCGACTACTCGCTCGTCGAATACAACATCCCCCGCGGCAAACTGCCCGAAGCCGAAAAGATCACCCCCGGATACAACTCGCCGACCGTGAACTCGCTCGAAGACGAATCGTGGTGCGGCGTCCAAGTGATGGTCCGCCGCGGCGACGTGATCGAAGTGATGGAACGGCTCAAGGCGATCGGCGCCTCGGCGATCTTCGAAATGACGCTCAACAATTGCCGGCTTTAAGTAATCGCTCGACCCGAACCGGCCGACGGAGGCCCCCACGATGACCGACGAAACCGATCTCCCGCTCGAAGTCGACGTCGCCACCGTCGCCGGCTGGATCGATCAAGGCCGCGACTTCACCCTCATCGACGTCCGCGAACCGGACGAATATGAGCTCGCCAAAATTCCCGCCGCAAAGCTAATCCCGATGAGCCAACTTCGCGAACGCCTGCACGAACTCGAATCTCTCCGCGACCGACACCTCGTGATCCATTGCCACCACGGCGGCCGCAGCCTCCGCGTCACCGAAGCCCTCCGTGGCCAAGGCTTCCCCAAAGTCCAAAACATGGCCGGCGGCATCGACGACTGGAGCCACCGCATCGACCCCTCGGTCACGAAGTATTAACCCGTAGTCGTAGCGGAAGTTGTCAAGACTTCCGACCACGCAGCCTGCAACGGTGGCGTCTCCGAACTCTTCACGAGTCCGGCTACGGGAAAGGACGTAGCGGAAGTCGCGAAGACTTCCGACCGGGCAGCGTCTCAATGCACCCACGTGTACCCGAAGCGGGCGGTGAAGCCGGTCCCGAGCACGCCGGAGCCGTGCACGAGGTACGCCTTGTCGGTGATGTTCTCCAGACTCAAGCTCGTGCGGTGCTGGTCGCGATCGCCGAACGTTCGGCCGATGCGGGCGTTCAACGTCGCAAACCCGGGCGTCCCTCCCAACGGGATCCGCTCGTCGGTCACGTCGCGCACCGGATCGAGCGCGTCTTGGCGGTCCGACATCCACGAATAGACGTCGAGGTAACCCCGGGCCCGTTGTGGCTGATAACGCAGCCCCAAAATCCCCTGCGTCGGCGGCACCCGGCTCAGCGGCGCATCGGTCACGCGGTTCTTCCCGTCCAGATGCCAAAAGTTGCCATACAGCGACCAGCCTTCGGTGAGCGATAGGTCGCCGCTGAACTCGACGCCGCGGACGATCGAATCCTGGTTCGCCGAGGCGAACGTGTTCGGCGCCGTGGTGATCGAGACGATGTTGTCGTCGATGTCCAGCCAAAACACCGACGTTTGGGTACGGAGACGTCCGCTGTCGGTCTTCAGCCCGATCTCGTAGTTGATCGACCGCTCGGGGGCCAGCCCCAAGCTCGGCAAGCTCTGACCTTCCTGCAACACGTTCGGGTTGTTGGCCATCAAGTCGTCCAGGTTCGGCGCCCGAAATCCCTCGGCGATCGAACCGTACACGTTGACGTCACGCCGCAGCCGATAAACCAAGCCGACTTGCGAAACCCAATCGTCGAAGCTGGGATTGATAAACACCGGGTCGCCCTCGACCTCCGGCGTCCCCGCCGTCTCGATCGATTCGTACCGCACCCCGGCCGTCGCATCGAGACGCGACGTGAGCGGGACGTCCCAGTTGAGAAACCACCCGGCGCGGCGGTACCACGCGTCGTCCGGCACGATCGGCCCGCTGGCGGCGCCCCCGAACGCCGAGTCGATGTCGTCGTGATACCAATCGACCCCGGTGGTCCATTTCCCGAAGTCCCCTGCCTCCCGCGACGCAACCGCTTGCAACCCGGTCGACTCGACATCCGTCTCTTGGAATCGTGTCGTCGGCACCCCGCGGGTCTGCACCTCCCGTTGCCGGTGATACGACGCGGTCATCGTCAACGCGTCGAACACCCCCCCGAGCGGAGCGAGCTCTTGATAGCGGAGATACATCAGGTCACGCTGCTGCGGATCGAAGAACCTCGCGTCGCCAAAGTTGTTGCTGTCGTTGCGGTCCAAGGGATAACCGGGGAATCGGTCGCTCCGTGGGACGTCCTCCTGCTCCAAGTGCTGCATCGAGAACGTCAGCATGCTCCGCTCGGTGAGCAACAGATTGAATTTCAAATCGCCAGCGTACTGCTGATAGTTCGTCCCCGGTTGGCGGCCGAACGCGTCGAAACCGGTGTCGAGGTCGCGGACGTTCAAGAAGCTGCCGCCGCCGAAAAAGCCGGCCGACCCGGCCCACCCCTCCACGTTCAACCGGCTGTAGGGCGACGAGTTCGCGGTGTTGAAGGTCTGCGTGAACTCCTGGCCGACGTAATCGGTCCCGTACACGCCACGTCGAACGTCCGGCCCGCGGGTGACGACGTTGATCGCGCCGCCGATCGCGTCCGACCCCCACAGCACCGACCCCTGCCCGCGAAGCACTTCGATCCGTTCGATCATTCCCGGATCGATCGTGTTGAAGTATTGGTTCGGACCGCGGCGGAAGTACGAATTGTTGAGCCGGATGCCGTCGACCAGGATCAGGACCTGTTGCCCGGTCAAGCCACGGACAAACGGCGAAGCCTGTCCCGCCGCGGTCGCCTGCATCAACACGCCGACCTCGTTCTGCAGCGCGTGAAACATGTCCGGGGCCTGCCGCCGCGCGATCTCGTCCCGCGTCCGGATCGACGCCGAAGCCGGGGTATCGAACAGCGACGCCGACCCGCGGAGCACCCCCGCGTGCTCGGCAAACTCGTCTCCCGCCCCCGCCGTGCCCGCGCCGAACGTCAGCTCGCGGAGACTCGGGAACGGCCCGATCTCGCCACCGAACGATCCCCCGCCCCCCACGTTCGTCGCCGACCCCCCGCCCGCCGTCGTCATCGGGCTCGCAGGAACGGCATCCCCCGAATCGGTGCTACCCGACGTCGCTGGCTCGTCCGGCGGCGTGACCACCACCGGCGGCAACGTCGGGTCATCACCCTGACCCCACACCGTCGAACCCAACAACAACCAACCGACGAGCGCCGCCGATGTCATCCTCCGCATGAAACCGCTCCCGAAATCCGGACCCCACAAAGCCTTGGCAACACCGCTACCGACCTCGCAACCGCCCGACCTGTCACATCCGGATCGATCGGCATCTCCCGCCCCAAACGACACGCGAACCGGCACAGCCCGCACAGCTTGCCAAGCCCGCAGGATTGCCGGCCCTATCGGCAGGTGAGGCATGCGGTAATCGATGCCGAGCCACAAATTCTCAGTGCCTCCGCTCGGTGCCCTTTGTGCCTCGGTGTTGAACCCTTCTCCGCGCGGTGTTCTCGACTGCCTCGGTGTTGAACTCTCCATCGCCCAACTCCGCCCACCGCCTGCCCCATCGAACCGTCACCTCGAAAGAGCGGTCCGCGGTGACGAAAGTCCCGATGAGCGTCCGAAAGGGGATGCCGCTGCCTACAATGGGAAGCAACGTCTGGCGAACGCCGCCGGATTCATCTGTCCCCCCCTTCAGGAAACGACACCGTGCAGCGGGCTGACCGAACCGAACGGGCTGATCGCCTGTTTATCTTCCTCTTATCTCTTGCGGTCGCGCCGATCGCGGCGACCCCGGTGACCGCCGTGGAAGCGGGGGCGTGGCCCGCCTTTCAGAACGGCGGGGCGATCCGCATCACCGGCGGCGAGCTACCGCTCCGCTGGGGCGCCGAGGAGGGGATCGAATGGGAAGTGGAGCTACCCGGCATCGGCCAG
Source organism: Pirellulaceae bacterium (assembly GCA_041685355.1). Classification (GTDB taxonomy): domain Bacteria; phylum Planctomycetota; class Planctomycetia; order Pirellulales; family Pirellulaceae; genus JAWLFY01. Next base: position 19,353 of record JAWLFY010000088.1, read on the forward strand.
TCGACGCCGCTGGTCGCGTCCGATCAGATCTACGTGACATCGGTGAGCGGCTCCGAGAAGGACGTCTACCACCTCATCGCGATCGCGGCCGATTCTGGCGAACAGCGTTGGGAGGTGAAATTCGCCAACCCGTCTCCGGCCGAGAACTCGAACTACGTCAGCCGCGCGGCACCGACCGGCGTGCTGCACGACGACGGCGTGGTCGCCGCGTTCGAAGGGGGCCTCGTCGTTTCGGTCGACGCCGCCGGGGAAACCCTCTGGCGGCGTAACCTCGTCGCGGACTACGGCCCGATCGGCGCCCGACACGGGCTCGCGTCGTCCCTCGAGCGTCGAGACGACCTGCTCTACATGCTGATCGAGCGGGGGGAAGACCCGTATTTGGTCGCGCTCGATGCCGCCACCGGGGAAACTCGCTGGAAGGCGGACGGGCTCGGCGTCACCTCGTGGGCCTCGCCCCGGTTGGTCGCCACGGCGTGGGGGGATCACTTGGTATGCAGCGGCAGCGGAAAAATCGTCGGCTTCGACCCCGAGAACGGGAACCGATTGTGGGAGTTCGACCGGATCGCGAACAACTCGACTTGCACACCGATGCCGCTGGGCGAGAACCGATTCCTGATCGGCGCCTCCGACGGCCGCGGCGAAGAAAACGCGGGGACCGGCGCCGACTCCAACGGCGTGATCGAAATCTCGCGGTCCGACGACGGAACGTTCGCCGCCGAGTTCGTGTGGCGAGCCGAGAAGGCGTCGAGCAGTTTCGGGACGCCTGTCGCCGCGGCCGGAAGCGGTTGGTTCGTCAACCGCGCCGGGGTCTTATTTCGGCTCGACCTGGAAACTGGCGAAAACGAAAGCACCGCCCGCGTCGAGTCCGGATCGGTATGGGCGACGCCGCTGGTCACCGAGACGTCGCTTTACCTGTTCGGCCAAAAAGGGACCACGACGGTGATCGACCTGGAATCGGGCCGCCCGGTCGCCGACAACCCGCTCGAACCCCAGGGGCAAACGCTCTACGCCGTCGCCGCCGCCCCACCGAGGCTCTATTTTCGATTCGGCGACCGCCTCGTCGCGGTCCGCTAACCCAATCGACCCGCCGCCGACACGAGCCACCCACCTTCCGCCGATCACCGACACGCGCGATCGGTGCCACCCACCTTCCGCGACCACGATCGGATCGGCGATCGGTGCCCCCCACCTTCCCGCGATCGGTGC
>JAWLFY010000012.1:0-19882 GCA_041685355.1 Pirellulaceae bacterium
ATTGCTGGCATTGCTGGATCGTGTGGCCGTGTGGCCGTGTGGCCGTGTGGCCGTGTGGCCGTGTCGCTCGCGGTGGCTCGGCGTCGTGCGATCGGCCACCGGGATGGGCGGCGTCGAGGGGTTTGGTCGAGGCGTTTGGTCGATCTCGGACCGCGAACGACGCCAGGTTGAGATTCGCTCGTTGAGTTCGTTCGTTGAGTTCGCTCGTTGAGTTTGTTCGTTGAGGTCGTTCGGCTGCCGAATCGAATCGGCTGCCAACTTGAATCGGCTGTTGGGGCCGATCGGCACCGGTTCGCCAGTTGTATTCCCGAAAGTCTTCCTGTCCGTCCCAGTCCGCCGAAGCCCGTCCTCCAGAACGCTCCCGGTCCGCCAGAACGTCGTGGTCTGTTACGCTACGCGGCCCGATCGCGTCACGGATTCGCCACCGTCCCTCGCCGTTTCGCCGCGTCTTGACCGACGCGGGATCTCCCCACCCCGATACCGACCCGGACCCAGATATCCCATGACCGTCGTCGAAAGCCCCGCTGACGTGACCGCCATCGACCCGATCCCGCTGCAGGCGGTCACGTCGGTCGTGGCCCCGCCCCTCGACCTGGCCGGCCCGCTCGCGACCGGCCCGCTGGCGACCGGCTCGCTGGCGACCGACCCGCTGGCGACCGGCTTGGCCGCCCCGACACGCATGTCGGACGACGATGACGCTGACGACGACGTCGATGATGACGAGGAGGGCGGGGGCGACACGGCCGAGCCGGCGGAAGAGGGGGCGGGCGAGGCGGCCCCAGGGTTTGAAGACGAGCTGGAAGACGACGTCGACGATTTCGACGACATCGACGAAGACGATTTCGACGACGACTTCGATGACGACTTCGAGGAAGAACTCGACGACGACTACGAAATCGAGATCGACGACGAGATCAGCGCCGAGTTCGGGCTCGGGACCAGCGACGAGGACGACGACGATTTGGACGAAGACCTCGACGACTTCGAAGATTTCGACGAAGTTGGTTGACCGAACGGTCGGTCGATGAAGCGAAGCTCGATCGTCTCCGGTTTTCTCCCACGCCCAGATCGATGTACCGATGTCCGCTCCCGTGACCCCGTTCCGTGCCGCCGCCGGCAGTCCCGATTTTCCCGAGTTGGAGCAAGACGTCCTTCGGTTCTGGGAGGAGCAACGGGTTTACGAGCGATCGCTCGAACGCCGCGCGGGCGCCCCGCCGTTCATTTTCTACGAGGGGCCGCCGACGGCGAACGGGCTGCCTCACCCCGGGCACTGTCTGACCCGTTCGATCAAGGATTTGTTTCCGCGTTACAAGACGATGCGGGGCTATCGCTGCCATCGCAAGGCGGGCTGGGACACGCACGGGTTGCCGGTGGAGGTCGAGGTCGGCAAGGAACTCGGGATCCACAGCAAGGAGGAGATCGAGGCGTACGGCGTCGAGCCGTTCATCCAGAAATGTCAGCTGAGCGTGTTCCGTTACATGCAGCAGTGGCGGCGGCTGACCCAGCGGCTGGGGTTTTGGGTCGACCTGGACGACGCCTACGTGACCTATCACCAGAGCTACGTCGAGAGCGTATGGTGGAGCCTCAAGAACCTGTTCGATCGCGGCTTGTTGTATCAAGGGCACAAGATCGTTTGGTGGTGGGCCCAAGGGGGGACCGCGCTTTCCGCTGGCGAGGTCGGCCAAGGATACCGGCAAGTCGCCGACCCCAGCGTGTACGTCCTGTTCCCGCTGGTGGACCACCCCGGTCGGAAGCTCGTCGTTTGGACGACCACGCCGTGGACGTTGCCGAGCAACATGTACGCGGCGGTCCATCCGGAATTGGAATACGCGGTCGTCCGCGACGAAGAACTCGGTGGCGAACTGGTCGTCGCCGCGGCGCTCGTGGAGACGATTGCTGGCAAGCTGAAACGGAAGTTGCCGGTAGTCGAGACGGTTTTCGGCCGCGATCTGGTCGGGCTCCGGTACGTGCCCCCGTTCTCGCACTACCGCGACGAGTTGAAGGACCCCGTCGGGAAATTGGTCGACGGCGGCGAGGATCATCTGTATTGGCGGGTCACCGAAGCCGATTTCGTGACGACCGAATCGGGGAGTGGCATCGTGCACCAAGCGCCCGCGTTCGGCGAGGTCGACCACGAGGTGTTGGTTGGCGAACAACAACGGTTCGTCGAGTCGGAACGCCCCGAACTGCTCTGTGCGGTCGGGCCCGACGGGAAGTTCACCCACGAGTTCGGCGACATGATCGGCGTGTGGGTGAAGGACGCCGACAAGCCGCTGACCCGCCAGCTCAAGGAGGCGGGTCAACTATTGCACCAAGAGCAGTACCTTCACGACTACCCGTTTTGTTGGCGCGCCGAGGACGACCCGCTGATTCAGTATCCCCGCCGGAGTTGGTTCATCCGCACGACCCGGTTCAAGGAGCTGATGCTGCGGAACAACGCCAAGATCGGTTGGCTACCCGAGCACATTCGTGACGGACGGTTCGGGAACTTTCTGGAATCGAATGTGGACTGGGCCCTGTCGCGTGAACGCTATTGGGGGACCCCGCTACCGATCTGGGTGTGTCAGCAAACGGGGAAGATGGAGGCGATCGGCAGCTACGACGAGTTGCTCGACAAGCCGGGCGTCACCGGGACGGAGGTTTGGGAGCAGGCCAAGTCGGACAACCCCGGGCTCAACGACGACCTCCGCGTCCACAAGCCGTACATCGACGCGATCACGTACGACTCCCCGTTCGCCGAGGGGGCCCACATGCGTCGTGTCCCCGACGTGATCGATTGTTGGTACGACAGCGGCGCGATGCCGTTCGCCCAGTGGGGATGGCCGAAGTCGGGAGACGAATCGTTCCGCGACCAGTTCCCCGCCGATTTCATCAGCGAGGCGCTCGACCAGACCCGCGGGTGGTTCTATAGCCAGCTCGCGATCAGCACGATGCTGTTCGGCGAAGGGGCCGCGATCCGGGACGTCTCCGCCGCCCCGAGTTCCGCATCGGACGCGACCCCGTCACCGACGACGACTCAGACCCCGACAACGATTCGGACGACGACCGCGGCGCCGGCCACGAGCGATTTCCCTCACCCGTATCGCAACTGCATCGTCTTGGGGCTGATGCTCGGCGAAGACGGGAACAAGATGAGCAAGAGCAAGCGGAACTACCGCGAGCCGGGGGAAATCTTTGACAAGTACGGCGCCGACGCTTTGCGGTGGTTCTTTTTCGCCGGCCAGCCGCCATGGACCGCGATCCGTTACCGCGAGCAGTCGATCCGGGAATCGATCCCGGAGTTCCTGCTCCGGCTTTGGAACGTCTACAGCTTTTTCAGCATCTACGCCGAGATCGACGGGTTCGACCCCACGGTCGCTCGCGACGCCGATCCCGAGTTGACGCCGCGGGGGCTCGCGTCGGCCCCAAGTTATCGACCGGTCGAAGAGCGGTCGGAGATCGATCGCTGGATTTTGTCGGAGCTCAACCGCACGGTCGCGACGGTGGTCGAGCGGATGGACCGGTTCGACAACTTCAACGCCTGCGCCGCGATCACCTCCCTTGTCGACGGGCTGAGCAATTGGTACGTCCGCCGCAGTCGGGATCGGTTCTGGGCGAGCCCCACCGATTCGGACGACAAACGAGACGCCTACTGGACGCTGTACGAAACGCTGTTGCAAGTCACGAAGTTGGTCGCCCCGTTCGTGCCGTTCTTGGCGGAGACCCTTTGGCTTCGGTTGACCGAACCGTTCGGTGACCGGGTTCGCCCCAGCGTACACCTTTGCGACTACCCCGGCGTCGATCCCGAGCGGATCGACCGGGGGCTTTCCGGCTCGATGACACTGCTCCGCGAGATCGCGTCGCTCGGTCGGGCGGCGCGGGCGGAGGCGAAGTTGAAGGTGCGGTTGCCGCTGTCGAAGGTGGAGGTGGTGCTCGCCGATGACGCCGAGATCGGCTGGCTGAAGGAACACGACGAATTGGTCCGCGAGGAGTTGAACGTCAAGGCGGTCGCGTACACCACCGACGGCGCCGATTATGTCCAGTACTCGATCGTCCCCAACTTCAAGCGGCTCGGCCCGAAAGTCGGCAAGCAAGTCCCCGCGGTCAAAGCCGCGCTCGCCGCCGCCGACGGCAACGTACTGCTCTCCGAGTTGCAATCGACCGGCCGCGTCACGCTGGAACTCCCCGGCGGGGCGATCGAACTCGACGACCAAGACGTCGAGATCCGTTTGCGGGCGAAGGAGGGGTGGGCCGCGGCCCAAGGGTCCGGATGCGTCGTCGTGCTCAACACCGAAGTCACCGACGAACTCCGCCGCGAAGGGATCGCGAAAGACTTGATCCGCACGATCCAAAACGCTCGCAAGGAGATCGGGTGTGAGTACACCGACCGGATCGGGGTCGCGGTGGTCAGCGACCAGGCCGACGTCGTGCGGGCGGTCGAGGAGCATCGCGAGATGATCGCCGCGGAGACGCTCGCCGAGACGGTCGACGCGAACGCGCTCGACGGGGTCGACCCGATCGAGACCGAAACGGGACAGGTCTTCGTTCGCAAGGTGACACGCGGATGACGGACCGTCTGCCGATCGCGGTGTTCCTAAGCGGTGGCGGGCGGACGCTGGAGAACCTGATCCGTCACCGCGACCGGCACGATTTGCCGATCGACATCCGGCTGGTCGTCAGCAGCCGGTCTCGGGTTCGCGGGGTCGAAATCGCTCGCGACGCAGGGATTCCCGTCGAGGTCGTTCGCAAGTCGGATTACCCCGATCCCGATGCCCATCGTGAGGCGATGTTCGGCCCCTGTCGCCGCGCCGGCGCGAAGTGGGTCGTGATGGCGGGGTTCTTGCAACACGTCTTGATCCCGTCCGACTTCGAACACCGCGTGATCAACATCCATCCCTCGTTGCTTCCCGAGTTCGGAGGCGCCGGGATGTACGGCCGGTTCGTCCACGAGGCCGTGATCGCGGCGGGCACGACCGAAACGGGATGCACGGTCCATTTCGTCGACAACGAATACGACCACGGCCCGCCCATCCTGCAGCGGCGATGTCCCGTCGAGCCGGGCGATACGGCTGACACGTTGGCCGCACGTGTCTTCGAGCAAGAATGCCAAGCGTTACCCGACGCGATCCGCGTCGTCGCAGAGGGACAACGCACTCCGTAGCGGAAGTCGTGAAGACTTCCGACCGTTCGCCCTGAAAGGGCACCAGAATTTCACTCCGTCGCCAAACGTTCCAACCTGGACGCGACGTCGGGGTGTTTCTCCGTGACGTCAGTTGTTTCACCCGGGTCACTCGCCAAGTCGAACAGCATCCCGTCGGTGTCGGGCGGGCGGACCCATTTCCAATCGTCCGAGCGGGCGGCGGCCCACGAGGAGCGGCCGAGTTCGGCGTGCGAACCGGTCCGCCATACGAGCTCTCGCGGTTCGCCGTCGGATTCCCCGAGCAACACCGGCAGGATCGATCGGCCGTCGACGGGTTCTCCGTCGGAACGCTTTGCCGGCTCTCGCACGCCGACGGCTTCGAGCAACGTCGGGTACCAATCGACCGCGGCGGCCACGGCGTCGGTCGTCGTTCCGGGGGCGATCCGTCCTGGCCAGCGGACGACGGCGGGGACCCGAATCCCGCCTTCGAACAGCGTCGCTTTTTCGCCGCGGAACGGCTCGTTCGCACCCCCGTAATCGGGGTCGCCTCCGTGGTCGGTCATGAAGATCACGAGCGTGTCGTCGGCGATCCCCACGTCGTCAAGTGTGTCGAGTAGCTTCCCGATGCCGGCGTCCATCCCGACGACCTTGGCGGCGAAGGCTCGGCGGAGAGGGTCCTCAATCTCGGCGACGCGGCGCAAGTCTTCCGGCTTCGGCTGCATCACGTTCTCGGTCGTCTTGAGTTCCCCGTTCCAACCTTTGCCGAAGTGGGGCGCGTTGTACGAGACGAGCAGGTGCAGCGGTCGGTCGGAGCCGGCGGCGTCGCGGATCACGTTCACCGCTTCGTGGGTGATCACGTCGGTCGCGTAGCCTTCCGGCTCGACCAACCGGCGCCCGCGGTACCAGTCGGGACGGTTGCCGTAACGGAGAGTAAAAAAGTCGACGCATCCGCCGGTGTGACCGAAGAACGAATCGAACCCGTGCCGCGTCGGCCAGAACTTGGCGTCGCCGTGACCGAGGTGCCATTTGCCGACGAGTGCCGTGCGGTACCCGGCATCGCGTAACCGGGCGACGTACGTCTCTTCGCTCGGCCGGATCCCGCGGTCGGCGTCGGCGTCGGAGAGGAACATCAATGCCCCGGTGAGCCCGTCGTCGGAACGATGCGCGTAGCGACCGGTGAGTAGCCCGTAACGCGACGGGGTGCAGATGCTGCTGGCGGCGTAGAACTGCGTGAACCGCAGCCCCTCCGCGGCGAGCCGATCGATTTGCGGTGTCGGGATCTCGCTGCCGTAGCAGCCGACGTCGTGGTAGCCCTGGTCATCGGTAAAGATCATCAGCACGTGCGGCCGTTCCGCCGCGACGGCGGAAGGGTGACCAAGGCTCGCGACGATGGCGATGATCAACGCGGAAAGGCTCGGAGCGACGACGGGGCGTCGTAGGCCAAAGCGACGTCGAGAGGAGTCGTTCATGATGGAGGGCGGGAGATTGGTGGAGCGGACTGCGGTGACGAAAGGCGGACGGGGCGTGGAGCTGGAGGGCGCCGCCGGGGGACGGGGTGCCCGCGTCGGAACGAGAAACCCGCGCTCGATCCTTTTATACCAGTAAGCGAAGCGTTCCGATTTGCGATCGCGCCCCCCGCCCCGATCTTCCGCGTCGACGCCTCCCCCGTCGCCGGACTCGTGAAGAGTTCGGGGCGTCGCCATTCGAGGTCGCCCGGCCGGAAGCCTTGACGACGTCCGCTACGGGTTGTGGCCTCGACGTGCCGTTGCGATGCGGGGAAAACGGCTTACAATCAGCGGGCTGAATTAAAGGCCGAAGTGGCGGAATTGGCAGACGCGCCGGATTCAAAATCCGGTGGTGGCAACACCATGTGGGTTCGAGTCCCACCTTCGGTACTGGGCGGTGTGGGAAGCGAGGGGCATCGGAAACTGGGGCATCGGAAACTGGGGCGTTGCAAATGTGTCAGGCTCTGGGAAGCGGTCCTTTCGAGCGTGTCGTCGTCGGCCTTCCGAGTGATCGACCGTCCAAGCAGCGGATGACGCTTGATCAACCGAAGGTGGCGTCATGTCCGTTGGGCGAAACAGCGAGTGGGGCGACGAACCGGTTGACGCTTCGCACTCGCGGGCGAAGATCGAGCGGATCGAGACGCTGGTGTGCCATGCCCGGATGCGGAACTGGGTGTTCGTCAAGGTGGTCACCGATCAACCGGGTCTGATCGGTTGGGGGGAGGCGACGCTGGAGTGGCACACTCGCGGGGTCGTCGGCGCGATCGAAGACTTGGCGACGCTGTTGATCGGCGAGGACGCCACGCGGATCGAGCATCTGTGGCAGATGATGTGGCGCCAGCATTTCTGGCACGGCAGCGGCATCGTGCGATCGACGGCCATCGCCGGCATCGACTTGGCCTTATGGGACATCGCCGGCAAGGTCGCCGGGATGCCGTGTCATCGGTTGTGGGGGGGACCGGTTCGCGACAGGATTCGCCTGTACTGCCATCTCGGCGGCGGCGACATGGATGCCTTTTACGGCACGCCGGTGGAGGAAGCCGAGCGGTTCGCGGATTTGGCGCGTCGCGGCGTCGAGGAGGGCTTTACGGCAATGAAGACGATGGCGGTGCCGCCGACGATGCCGATCGAAGGGTTGCGGCCGATCAAGGCGGCGGAGGCTTGCGTCGCGGCGATCCGCGACGCGGTCGGGGACGGCGTGGATGTCGCCGTCGATTGTCATGCCCGGCCGTCGCCGGCGATGGGGTTGCAGTTCGCCGCGGCGCTGGAGCCGTACGGTCTGTTTTTTCTGGAGGAGCCGTGTTGGCCGGAAAGCGTGGAGGGGTTGGCTCGGATCAACGCCCGGGTGACCACGCCGATCGCGACGGGGGAGCGAATGACGCATTTGGCGGCGTTCCGCGACCTGTTCGCCGCCGGCGGTTGTGACATCTGTCAGTTGGATCTGACGCATTGCGGCGGGTTTACCGAGGCGAGGCGGATCGCGGCCTTGGCCGACGCGTACCGGGTCGCGCTCGCGCCGCACAACCCGCAGGGTCCGGTGAGCACGGCCGCGTCGTTGGAGTTCGGTTTTTCCCAGCCGAGTTATCTGATTTGTGAATCGGTTCACGCCGACGTGCCTTGGCGGAACGACATCGTGGAGGAAGGATTCGTCGTGAATCCTCGAGACCGCACGGTGCGGCCCAACGACCGACCGGGGCTGGGCATCTCGATCGACGAACGCGAGGTGAAGAAGCACCCTTTCCGTCAGGAGGTCTCGCAACGGGTCTTCTATCGGGACGGCAGCGTCGGGGATTGGTGAGGTGGCGGCGACGCGGGTCCGTCATGTCGTGACGCTTTGGTTGTCGGCCGCGGCCGTGACGGCGTACCTTTGCCGCAACAGCTTGGTGGTCGCCGAAAGCGAGCTGCGAACGGGACTGGGGCTTAGCGAGGATCAAATGGGGTTCATCCTCGGGCCGGCATTCTTTTGGACCTATGCGCTCGCCCAGATCCCGATGGCTCAGGTGGGCGAACGGGTCGGGCCGCGGCGGGCGCTGGCCGGTTTTTCGGTCGTCTGGTCGCTCGCCAGCCTGTTGATCGCCGCGGCGACGGGGTTCGTGTGGCTGCTGGTGGCGCGGTTGGTCAGCGGAATTGCCCAGGCCGGGCTGTTCCCCTGCTCGGTCCAGGCGATCGCGGATTGGCATCCTCGGCCGGAACGGGGAACGGCGAGCGGAATGTTGGGGGCCGCGATGTCGGTCGGCGGCGCGGTCGGCGCCGGGTTGACCGGTTGGCTGCTCGGGTCGATGTCGGTCGCCGCGATCTTCGCCTGGTTCGCCGTGCCGGGCGTGTTGTGGTCGGTCGGTTTCGTGTGGTGGTTCCGTGAACGGCCTGCCGACCATCCGGCGGTGAATCGCGAGGAGTTGCGACGGATTCGTGGGGAACTCGAATCGGCCGCGGGTGATGAAAAGGACGCGGGTGAGGAACGGGTTGCCGGGGAGGACCGGGTTGCCGGGGAGGAACGGGTTGCCGGGGAGGAACGGGTTGCCGGGGAGGAACGGGTTGCCGGGGAGGAACGGGTTGCCGGGGAGGAACGGGTTGCCGGGGAGGAAACGGGGGCTGGGATTTCGGGGGTGGAGGATGGCGCAGCGCCTCTTGCCCCGCGCCGAATGTGGCTGGAATTGGTGACCAGTCCGGCGGCGTGGCTGCTGTTCGGCCAGCAGTTCTTTCGGGCCGGCGGGTATGCGTTTTTTGCCAGTTGGTTCGCGACGTATTTGATGGAGACCCGAGGCGTCTCGACGGCCCAATCGGGATGGATGACGGCGATGCCTTTGGTCGCGACGGTGGCCGGTTCGATGATCGGTGGGGCAACGTCCGACGCCGTGCTACGTGCCACCGGTAGCCTGTCGCTGGCACGCAAGGGGGTCGCGGCGACCAGCTTGTCGCTGTGTGCCGTCCTGGTCGCGACGGCGTTCTTCGTGGAAGACCCGCTGATCGCGGTGGCCGTCATCAGCGGCGGTGCGTTCTTGGCCGCGATCGGCGGCCCTTGCGGATACACGATGACGATGGACATGGGTGGGGCCCATGTCGCGTCGGTGTTCAGCGCGATGAACATGTTGGGCAATTTCGGCGCCGGGCTGACGCCTTGGCTCGTCCCCCAGTTCAAGCGGTGGGTGGAAGCGTCCCCGACCCGGATGGCGTTGAGCGACGGGAACAGTTGGAACGCGGTGTTGCTTTTGTTCGTCGCCATGTACCTCGGTTCGGCGATCTGTTGGTGTTTGCTTTCGGCTCGCGGGTCGGTTTTCGAACAATCACTTTTGCGAAGGAAATGAGCGGATGCAACGAACCGTCGAATCGCCGCGAACTCTTGTCGTGTCCGGGGTCGCACGCGGCGACATCACGCCGCCGGTGGGCATCTATCACCGGATGTGGGGCGCGGCGACCCAAGACGTGTCCACCGGGGTGCATCGGCCGCTGACGGCAACCGTTTGGACGATCCGCCCTGACGGCGCGGAGGCGGGTGGGAACGATTCGGACAACGACGACGATTTGCGGGTGTTGATCGCCGTCGATCACTGTCTGTTGTGGCACGCGGAGATGCGATCGCTGATCGAAAAGGTCGCGGTCGGATGTGGCGTCCCCGAGGAGTCGATCGTGGTGTTTTTTTCCCACACGCACGGTGCCGGCTTGATGGGGATGGAACGTCGATCGATGCCCGGCGGGGAGATGATCCCTCCGTATCTAGACCGGTTGGCCGAAAGCGTGACGACGCTCGTCCGCCAAGCGTGTGATTCGATGCGTCCGACGTCGGTCGACTATGGGATGGGGGCTTCCCCCTTGGCGACGAACCGAGACCTGTGGGACGAGGAACTCGGGCGGTTCGTGTGCGGCTACAACCCGGATCGGCAGGCTGACGACCGCGTGATCGTCGGCCGGGTTTGCGACGCGGCGGGGAGGACCGTGATGACGCTCGTCAATTACGCGTGTCACCCGACGACGTTGGCGTGGGAGAACTCGTTGATCAGTCCCGATTACGTGGGGGCGATGCGTCAGTTGATCGAGGAGGCGACCGCCGCGCCTTGTTTCTTCATCCAAGGCGCTTCGGGTGACGTCGGGCCGCGGGACGGTTTTGTCGGTGACCCGGCGGTCGCGGACAGCAACGGTCGGCAACTCGGCTACGCCGCTCTGGCGGCGCTCGAGTCGTTGCCGCCACCGAACAGCCGTCTCGTTTACTCCGGCGCGGTCGTCTCGGGGGCCACGCTCGGCACCTGGCGCCACGAGCCGTCGAGTCCGGAGTCGGACGAACGCTCGCGGGTTTGGCGGGCGGCGGAGTGCCGAATCGATTTGCCGCTGCGTGCCGATTTGCCTCGCCGGGAAACGTTGTTGGCCGAGCAGGAGCGTTGGAACGGCGAGGCCGAGTCGGCCGCGGATCGTGGTGACGCGAAAGCCGCCCGTGACGCCCGCGCGATGGCCGAACGGGCGACCCGCCGGCTCGTCCGTGTCGGGCATTTACCGGAAGGCGATCGCTATCCGTATCGCGTCCCGCTTTTCCGAATCGGTGACGCCGTGTGGATCCCGCTCAACGGGGAACACTACAACGTGTTGCAAACGGAACTCCGACGTCGCTTTCCCCACAACACGCTCGTGATCGGCACGCTGGCCAACGGTTCGGACGTTTGGTACCTGCCCGACGCCGAGTCGTACGGAAAAGGGTTGTATCAAGAGGAGGCTTCGATTTTGGATCGAGGCAGTTTGGAACGGCTGATCGACGCGGTCAGCCTTTCGATCGGCGAATTGCTTTCGGTGAGTCGCGACCGTTCGATGGAACGTTGAGTCTGTCGACAGCGGTGAGAAGCGGAGTTAGAACCACTCAGAAGGGCCGGATGAGAAAACCAGAGCAGGGCCGGATTTGAAACACAGAGTCACAGAGGACACAGAGAAAGAGGCGGGCATTGAGTTGATGATTCAGCTTTTGTATGGCAAGGGGACGATCGGGGTGGCGCCGCCGGAGGGATGTGTGCCGCATGTGATCGAGAAGCGTCCGATGCCGGTGTTGGCGGATCCGGTCGGGGCGATCGCGGGGAGTCTCGATGAGCCGGTCGGGATCTCGGGTTTGGCGGATATTGCGAAGGGGATGCGGTCGGCTTGCATCCTGATTTGTGACGTCACCCGTCCGGTCCCCAATCACTTATTTCTACGTCCGTTGATCGAGCGGCTGATCAAGACCGGGGTGTCTCGGGATCGGATCGATGTCGTCGTCGCGACCGGGTTGCATCGGCCGAACGAGGACGCCGAGTTGGCCGAGTTGGTGGGGGACCCGTGGGTGCTCGAGAACGTTCGCGTCGGGAACCACTTCGCCACCCGCGACGAGGAACACGTCATGGTCGGGCGGACGCGGGGCCGCGGCACGGTGGTGCGGCTCGACCGGCGATTGGTCGACGCCGACTTGAAGATCGCCACCGGCTTGGTCGAGCCCCATTTCATGGCGGGCTATAGCGGCGGTCGGAAGGTGATCGCCCCGGGAGTGGCGCACGCGGAAACGATCACGACGTTCCACAATTCGGCGTTCATGTCGCACCCGCGGGCGGCGAACTGTGTGCTCGAGGGGAACCCGCTGCACGAGGAACAACTCGAGATCGTCGAGTTGCTCGGCGGCGCGCTGGCGCTGAACACGGTGATCGACGACCGGCGACGGTTAGCGTTCGTCAACTTCGGCGAGATCGTCGCGGGTCATTCGGCGGCGGTCGACTTCATCCGTGAGTACGCCGAAGTCGACGTGCCGCGGCGGTTTAAAACGGTGGTCACCAGCTCCGCCGGTTATCCGCTCGACAAGACCTACTACCAAACGGTCAAAGGGATGGTGGGGCCGCTCGACGTTTTGGCTCCCGGCGGTGACCTGATTATCGTTTCGGCGTGCTCGGAGGGGATGGGGTCGAATCACTACGTCGAGGCGCAGCGGCGGCTGGTTGAACTCGGGCCGGACGGATTTCGGGCGGCGATCGAGGGGAAGCCACACGCGGCGATCGACGAGTGGCAGACGCAGATGCAGCTGAAGCCGATGCGGGTCGGCCGGGTGCGGCTCTATTCGGATGGCCTCGACGACGCCTCGTTCGGGCTGACAGGGGTCGACCGGGTGACGGACGTTTCGGCGGCGATCGCCGAGAGCATGTCGCGTCACGGGGATCCGAAGGTGGCATTTGTCCCGGAAGGGCCGTACGTTGTTCCTCGATACACGGTTCCTCGACACGCGGCCGCGCCGATCGCGTGACCGGTTCGACCCTCGCGCCCCCAGGCCCGACATGAAATCCCCTATCAAGCCGATCGTCCAGATTTCGCTCGACCTGACCACGATCGAGGAGGCGTTGTCGACGGCGGAGATCGCGATGCGGGCCGGGGTCGATTGGCTCGAGGCGGGGACGCCGTTGATCTTGGCCGAGGGGCTCCGCGGGGTGCGGGCGCTTCGTGAACGGTTCCCCGAAACGCCGATCGTCGCCGACTTGAAGACGATGGATGGCGGATATTTGGAGGCGGAGATGATGGCGGGGGCGGGGGCGACGCACGTCGTTGTGATGGCGAAGGCGCACGAGGAGACGATCAAGTGCGTGGTCCAGGCGGGGCGTGATTACGGGATCGCGGTGATGGGGGACAATCTCGGTTACGACACCCGCGTCGATGGCGCCAAGCACCTGGCGGAGTTGGGTTGCGACTTCATCGTGCATCACATCGGCTACGACGAACGTCGGGGGATCGCCGCGCGCGGGTTGCCGATGCCGAGCCCGCTCGATGAGCTCCGCCAGGTCGTCGAGGCGGTCGACGTCCCGGTCCAGGCGGTCGGCGGGTTGAGCATCGAACAGGCGATCCGGTGTCCCGAGTACGGCGCGCCGCTGGTCGTGTTGGGCGCGCCGTTGACGATCGACGCGGACGCGTTCAGGACCGCCGAAGGAGACTTGGAGGGTTCGCTCCGATTGATTTGCGAGAAAGTCCACGCGTTCGAAGGGAAACAGCAATGAGTGCGTCCGCGGCGGTTGTCAATTTTTCCCCGGAGTCGGGGAGCGTCGAGTTGCGGGAGGTGGATCGACCTTCGATCGGACCCCGCGACGTGCTCGTCGAAGTCGCCGCGGTCGGCGTCTGCGGGAGCGACCTGCACCAGTGGACGGCGACGCACAGTTGGCCAGTGAATTATCCGGTCGTGCTCGGGCACGAGTTCTCCGGCACGGTGACGGAGACGGGGTCCGAGGTCGTCGGCTGGGCCGAAGGGGATCGGGTCACGAGTGAGACGGCGGCGGTGATCGATGAGAACAACCCGATGACGCGCCGTGGGATGTACAACCTGGACCCGACCCGGAAAGGCTTCGGCTACGGCGTTAACGGCGCGATGACCCGCTACGTGCGGGTTCCCGCCCGTTGTTTGCATCACGTCCCGGAAACGCTGGCGCTCGAAACCGCGGCGCTGACCGAGCCGTGTTGTGTCGCCTACAACGCGGTGACCCGGAATTCGCGGATCGAACCGGGGGATCGCGTGTTGGTGATCGGGCCGGGGACGATCGGGTTGCTGTGTGCGGCGGTCGCGAAATTGCGAGGCGGCGACGTGGCGGTGTTGGGGTTGCCCGCCGACGAGACGCGGTTGCAGGTGGCGGCGCGGTACGGGTGCACGCCGCTGACCGAGGCGAACGATTGGTGCCGAGAGCGAGATGGGTTGGGCGCCGACGTGGTGATCGACGCGGCGGGCGTTTCGGCGACGTTGAAGCTTGCGATCGAGGTGGTCCGTCCGGCCGGTTGGATCACGAAGGTCGGTTGGGGGCCGCGTCCGCTCGATTTCTCTCTCGACCCGTTGGTGCAAAAGAACGTCACGCTACAGGGAAGTTTCTCGCACCACTGGGAGATCTGGGAACGGGTTCTGGCGCTTTTGGCGGCCGGCCAACTCGACGTCGCCCCGATCGTCGGCGGGACGTGGTCGCTGGAGTCGTGGCGGGAGGCGTTCGAGACGATGCACGGCGGTCAGATCGTCAAGTCGTTGATCCGCCCGGGCGGGTGAGGCGTGGCCGTTGGAGACGATCCGTTGAACGCGCGCGTGCAGCAGCAACTTGATCAGCGACTTTTCAAAGAGGGTCGCCTTTGCGGCGGCCACCGCCCTGGTCGCCGGGGCGGCTGACGATAGTGTTCAGGAAGCTCTCGTCTTTGACGAGTTCTCCGGCAAGAATATCCTCTTCTGAAATTTTTGATAGGAAGATCGTATGCTGGCCGATCGTGCCGCGTCCCTGATCGTAGACGATGTAGATGGAACCGTCCTCGCCGAGCGTCGCCGAGGGATAGCTGATCTCACCGTCGTCGCACAGCAGCATCTTGTGGCCGAAGGACTGGCCGTCGTCGTCGCTCAGGTAGGCTGTCATGCGGGTACGCGCCGTCCTGGGTGGTCCGATCTCGCGTTCCCGGCCGTGTTCGTCGCGATAGAAGTAGACGTTCCTGCCGTCCCGCTCCTTCATCTGGACGTCGTTCGCAACTAGCAGGACCCTGCCCGAGGGGAGCGTCTTGAGGATGCACTTCGTGTTGATCGAGAATTGCATTGGGTAGTAGCCGCCTGGTTTCCAGGTCCGGCCGCCGTCGGTCGATTCGGCGAATTTCTGTCCCTTCCTGGCGCGGTAGAACGTGAAGAGGCTGCCGTCCTTCCTGATGATAGGCATCTGCTCCGCGAAGGACGCATCGGCGTCGGCGGGGAGTTCGGAGACAAAGATCGGCTCGCCGTTGGGGGCTTCCTTCAGGAAGCGGATGCGCACCGCGTCGGGCTTGCCGACGAGTTTGAAGTCGTCGATCGAGCGCATGATCGTGCCGTCGGGGAAGATTAGCGGCTTCATGACGGAGATGTTCTTGTTCCCGAGCAGTCGGGGCGCGCTCCATTCCGTGTGCTCGTCCTCAGGGTCGAGCATCGTGAATTCCCAGGCGGAGGTGGCGAACTCGTCCTTGCCCTTGAAGTCGATGTTCCGGAGGCCGATGAAGCGGATCTTGCCATCGGGGTCCTTCCATAGCATCGGGTCGGAGGCCCCGCCGCCGAGGAGGTCACTCGGGTCGAAGACAAAGACCTCCTTCCATGTCTTCCCGCCGTCCGCGGAGGTCGAGATGACCGAAAACTGGTCTTGATGATATGGCGCGCGCTCGGCCTGGATGTTGGAGCCGAACCAGGTGGCCCAGAGTCTGCCGCCCTCGGAGATCTCGACCTGCGGACAGCCCTGAAAAACCCGGAGATTGATGCGGTGCTTATGGTGGGGCTCCTGCCCCTCGAAATTGACCTTGGTCAGCGATGGCGGCGTCTTCCCCGTGATGCCGTAAGGGAACACCTGCGACACGTGGTCCGACGACGGCATCGTGGTGTCACCCAGAACCGATGTCGGATCGACCGTCTGGGCGTGCAGGGCCACGGCAACGCCGAACATCGCGAGGGTTGTGGTGAATCTGATCATGGGAATTGACCTCGGTCATCCATCGAATGCCGCCAAAAGGACCGGCGCTTCGCGGCTGCGCGGTCGCCGAATCGCGTCAGAATAACAAGGACGGTAACGTCGGCCCAGTCCGTTGCAACGGCTGGCCACGCGGCATTCGGGCCTGACCCCTTTGGCTCTGACGAATCGCGGGAAGCTCCGCGTCGTGGCGTGGCGGGCATCGATCTGGAACGAGTCGAATGCCGTTCCGCTACCGAATGGGTGACGGGGACGACGGGCTACCGCGATTGGTCATCGGCGTCTTGTTGATCGGCGATCGGCAGGGTCGCCGGGATCGACCGCCAAGGATCCGCGGCGGGGTCGGCTCGCGAGACGGCCGTCGCGCCGACGGCGATCTCCGTGAGCTCGGTGATCCGGAATCGGCATTCGCCGAACGATTCGTGGCGGCCGACGACGTGGTCCGCTTCGACCCGGAGTCCGGAAAGCGTGAGCCGTTCGCCGTCCCAACGCGTGACCCGGAAGCGGGCGGACGGAGACCGAGCGAAAGGGGATGGTTCCTCGGTGTTCGCATGGAGCCAAACGATTTGCGCGACGTGATCGCGGGGGATCTCGGCGGAAGCGCCATGGGTCGTGACGGCGACTCGCGTGTCGTCCAACGACGTCAGCCGGCATCGGAGGTAGTCGCCCGAGGGTGATACGAGGATCTGGGTCGGTGGCGAGTCGGCTTGCATGCGGGGGATGGTCGACAGACGCCGCCGGGTCGTTTCATCGAGTGATGCGGCGGCCGGGTTTTCGAGCAGGCTGAGTTCCAACTGTTCGACCCGATCGTGCGAGATCGTTGCGGTGCCGTGGCGCGAGGATCGGAATCGCACGCCTGACGGCCCGATCGAAACCACGCGTCCGTCGACCAAGTCGCCGCCGCGGAGGTAGATCGCGTTTCGCCAAGCGTTTTCGTCAGCCGGGCCACGGCGACCTTCTTGGTCGGGGCTCCACGCCCCTCGCATCGCCGCTTTGCGTCGCGTTTCGATCCGTGCCCGATGTTGTTGAAGGGGGCTAACCGTCGGAGAAGATGCGGCCCGGTCCGCGTCCCCGGAATCGCCGACCCGCAGCCGTCCCGACGCGTCGCCGGGGAGCGGAACGTCACGGCCCTTGTCTTGACGACGGAGTTTCAGTCCGTCACCGGGGTGGAGGGTCACCGCGATCGTTTCATCGCCAGCGATCCATTCGGCCGGCCAAGACGGCTCGTTCGTTCCCGAGTCGTCTGCCCCCGAGTCGTCTGCCCCCGAGTCGTCTGCCTCCGAGTCGTTTTCATCGGAGTCATTTTCATCGGAGTCGTCGGCTTGTGGTTCGTCCGTTCGGGCCGAGGCGTTGTCATCCGCCGCTTCACCCGGGGGCGACTCGGCGGCGTGCAGATTGGGACGTGGGAGCAGGGAGACGAAGCCGCATAAGAGCGCGAACACGAACAGGATGCAAGTCGGAGCGGAGTGTTTGGTCGAGGGGTTGCATCGGGGTTGGTGGTTTGGCATTTCGGTCACCTTTCGTAGATCGGGAGGAACCGAAAGTTGACGGCTAACGAGAGCAGCGAGAGCGTCGTCGAGACGTAGGCGTCTTGGGAGCCGCGGAAGCTCCCGTCGTCGAGTTGGGCCGCTTGTAGCTGGCGGATGAGGTCTTCGTTCCAACGTTTCCAGGCATCGTAATCGCCCTGGAACAACGCTTGGGCTTGGTAATAGTTTTGGTAGTGGGCGCCCCCTTGGGAGCCGGCGTTTGAGCGGACGCGATCGGTGAGGTAACCGAGCGTCGCGTCGTATTGCGGGAGTTCTTGTCGTCGGGCGATGGCGTAGACGAGGGTCGCGATCGAGATCCGCGCGAGCGACTCGTCGAACCCGCCGATGCCTCCCGAGTAAGCGACCTGTCCGGAGGCGGCGGTCATCTTGACGAAGTAGCCGATCGCGCGATCGATCGCCTCGTCGGGGACTTCGAGTCCGGCGTTGCGGGCGGCGAGCAGTCCCATGAGCATCGCGCCGGCGACGGAGGTGTCCGCCTCGCTGCCGCTGGGGCTGTACCGCCATGCCCCGTGGGGGTTCGCCTTTTGTGACGTCAGCGCCCCTCGGACGGCCATCTCGAGCGACTCGGCGAGCGACAACCGTTCGGCTTCGTCGCCGTCCCAGAATCGGGAATCGTCGACGACGCCGTAGGCTTCCGCGAGTGCCAAGGTGGCGAAGCCGTGATGGTACATGCTGCCGCCGAAGTAGCCGGTCTTGGGGTCTTGTTGTCGAATGATGTTTTGCAGGGCGAGGCGGATCGGTTCGGCGTAGCGGCCGAAGTTGGGGTCTTCGCCGGAGGCCAGGAACGACAACACGGCGAGCCCCGTGACGCCCGCGCCGCGATGGTCCGTGTCCCAGTCCCCGGCGTCGGTTTGGCTTTCCGCCAGGAACTCGAGGCCGCGGGTGTACATTTGGCGGACTTCGCGGGGGACGGCATCACCGGTGCGGAGTTCGGGGAGACCGGTTTCGGGCGGTCGCGCGTCGGGAGATCGGCTGTCGGGAGATTCGGCCGTTGGTGACTGGGCGGGGGCTTGGGGGGCGACGGCGAGGAGGACGATCAGGCAGCAGGATGTGGCGAGGAGGTTGATCGAGCATCGAAAGCGGCGGTCGGGAAATAACGGTCCGCCTTCCCCTTCGCCCCGCGGAACCGTGAGACCGGACGGCTCGCGCCGTTCCGCTAAGGGGGGCGTGCGATTGCGGGTGAGACCGGACGGCTCGCGCCGTTCCGCTAAGGGGGGCGTGCGATTGCTGCGGATCGCGGGGGTGACGCTCGGGCGGGGTGTCGTCGTGTTCATCGGGAGCCCCAGGTATCGACGCGGTTGAAGTATTCGTTGAGTCCGCTGCGGAATTCTTCGGGCAAATCGGTGCCGGCACGGCCGCTGAGTTGCCGGGTCCGCGGTTCGGATTCGACCTTTTCGGCCGCGGCGCCGGCGCCGAGTCGCGCGAGGGCTTCGGCGTCGGTCGTCCCGCCGCCGCCACCGCCGGGGCTCGCCCCGCCCCCGCCGCTACCGCCGCCGGTCGGGTTGAACCGGTTGGACTGCAGCATCAGTTCGATCGATTCGGTTTGCACCGCGATCGCTTGGGGGCCCGTTTCGCCGGTACCGAGGAGCCGACGAGATTCCCCCATCAGTTTGCCGACGGTGTTCATCAGTGCCGACTCGGCGGTGAAGTCGATTTCTTCGTCGGCGAACGCGTCGAGTTGTCGGACGATTTCGGAGACACGATCGCGGAGGCCTTGTTGTCGATCGGCCAAGCGGCGGGCTTGGGCGGTGTGTTCGGAAGGCTCGACGGCGGGTCGGGCTTGCTGGGCGACGCGTGTTTGCTCTCTCAGTTTGACCTCACCGTCGAGGACGCGGAGGACCTCCAGAAGGATCGCCGGGGGGAGGCTGTCGGCGGGCGGGGAGTCCTCGTCGGACTTTTCGGATTTGGCAACCGGGACCAAATCGTCGGCCCATCGATCGAGGGTATCGCTCCAGTATTCCGCCAGGGCGATCGAGAGGGCGGGTTGGCGGGGGAGCCGTGTGGCGAGGTCACGGATTCCGCCGACGAGGTCTTCCGTGCGGATCTGCATCAGCACCGATCGGTAGGGGAGCGTCAGGGTGCGGGCGTGGTAGGCGGCCATGTCGGCTCGCAGGTCGTCGAGTCGGTCGGCTTCGCGGGATTGGCGGTCGGCGAGGTTGCGAAGCGCTTCGGCGATTTCGGGTCGCCGGTTTCCGTTCGGGTTTCCGTTCGGGTTTCCGTTCGGGTTTCCGTTCGGGTTTCCGTTCGGGTTTCCGTTCGGGGCGAAGTTGGCGGTGGCGAGGGGGC
>JAWLFY010000012.1:19982-34949 GCA_041685355.1 Pirellulaceae bacterium
GGTTTCCGTTCGGGTTTCCGTTCGGGTTTCCGTTCGGGTTTCCGTTCGGGTTTCCGTTCGGGTTTCCGTTCGGGGCGAAGTTGGCGGTGGCGAGGGGGCGCAGCGAATCGGCGAGTCGTGTTTGCGCCCGCGAGGCTGCCTTGAGCCGTTTGACGAACGTGCTCCCCTCCAACGCGTCCATCGCTTCGGAGAGTTCACCGGCGATGTCATCGAACTCGGCCAGCAGTGCCGACTGCTCGCGGACGGCGTCGTCGATCGCGCGGCGTTCGGCGGAGGGTTCCGACGTTTTCGCGCCGCCGGCGATCATCGTTGACGGCAACGCGAGGGTCGGGTCGGCGTCTGGCGGTTTGTCGGCGTCGGGATCGTCGGCGTCGAGATTCTCGGCGTCGGGGGTGTTCGCCGGGTCGATCGGGCGTTGGCCCGTTTCGATGTCGGAGAGGCTGCGGTCGGGCTTCGGACCGTCCGGTTCGGTACCGTCGCCGTCGGAGGATGAGTCGGACGCGTTCGGATCGGAAGCGTCGGGAGCGGCGGCCTCGGCATCGGAAACGCCCGGATTTGCGGCGGAGTCCGCGGACGGGTCGTCGTTCGGGGTAACGGCGTCGGCATCGCCTCGACCGCCGCCTGGGGCCCGTGAGGCTTGCTGGAGGAGGTCGGCGACGGAGGGCATCCGGTCTTCGGCGATCCGCTCGAGCGACCGGATCGTGCTCGCCATCGAGGCGACCGAATCGGCGGGTGTGTCGGGGTTTCGCATCGATTCTCGGAGGAGTCGTTCGCCCGAGTCGACGAGTTCCCGGAGTTGTCGCGCGCCGTCACGTTCTTCCGACGCTTGGCGTCGCAGTTCGTGACGGATGTCGGGTCGGTTGAGCTCTTCGTCGCTCAGTTCGCGGAGTTCGCGGTTCCGCTCGTATCGTTGCAATTCGCGGTCGCGGACGTCGCGCGAGAGGCGTTGCCAGCGGCGGAGTTCTTCCGCGATTCGGCTGGCGTGTTGTTCGGCGGTGACGACGCGGAGCAACGTTGCCGGGGTATAAACGCGGGGCCGCTCGGGCAGGTAGTCTTCGGCGAAAACTCGGACAGCCAACGGTTGTGGCTCGACGCCGAGGTCGGCCGGGGAGAGGGTCGCCTTAAACTCCATCTGTTCGGCATCGGGGCGACCGGCGGCCAGCATCCGTTCTCCCCACGCGATATCGGGTTCCGCTTCGGGGTCGGCGTCGGGGTCGAGCGTGGCCCACTCGAAGCCCACCCGCCGGACCCCGAAATCGTCGGCGGCGGAGACGTCGAACTCGATCACGTCGTCTTCGAGGATCCATTGTTCGGTGACCAACCCGTCGAACCGGACCGACGGCGGTTGGTCCACGGCGGGTTCGACCGTCAACGTGAAGTCGTCTTCGCCGGTGAGGCCGAAGTGGTCGCGCCAACGCATCCGAAAGGCGACCGGGTCTTCGAGTCGTACCGGTTCGGCGGTGAACCGATCGCCGCCGGATCGATCGGGGGAGATCGACGCCGGCGCGGCGTTGACCGAGGCGAACGCGAGGCCGCGGGAGGCGGTCGCGTGGACGCGAATTCGGCTTCCCGAGACGGCGGTGGTCGTGTTTCCGCGTAACGGCTGGTTCAGGTTTCGTCGGCGGCCGAGGTAAGCCGGCAGTTCGACGTCGAGTTCCAGCGACGTCAACTCGGGGCGTACGACGGGGCGTGCCGTGACCCTCTGGAAGCGGTCGCCGACTCGCACGTCGAGTTCACCGGGTTCGATCAGCCCGGGGACGCGGAACGTGTAGCCCCGCCGGTGTCGCGGCGCGGTGACGAGTTGACCGAGGGGTGTCCGCAGGTCCGCTTCGGGCGGCCGCCACGCCGAGGCATCGGTGAGCGCGACGTGGAACTCGAACGGCTCGCCGTGCGCGACGACGATTTCCTCGGGAAGGTCCCCGAGCGACACGAACGTGTACCTCGGGACGTCGCGCCACGGGGCCAGGAATCGGGCCCACGCGTTGACCGACGCCGGGCGAATCCCGAGGAACAGGCCACCGGCGAGCGCCGCGAGCAGGCCGGCGATCAGCACCCGTCGGCGACGTGAGCTTGGCGACACGGTTCGCGCCAGATCGCGTTCTCGGGTCAACTCTGCGACTTGGCCGATCGCGGCGGCCACGAGTTTAGGCGATCGGGCCTGTTCCGACGGACTGGCGGCCAGCTGGATCGCGCTGAGCAGCGGTTCGCCGATGCGTGGGTGGGTACGGGCGAGGAGCCGGGCGAGTTGGTCCGGGGTGCGTCGTCGCCACACCCAGCGGCGGAAGGCGAGCGGGATCGCGCCGCACGCGACCAACGCGGCGATGAGCAACAGTCCGCGAAACGCTGGGGGGGAGTCGAAGAAGCGATCGGCGAGGAACACCAGCAGGAACCCGAGCAGCACGCCGGTGGCGGCGGCGGCCAGCGCCTCGCCGAGTTTCACCGTCCAGAGCCGGCGGCGGTAACCGAGTAACTGTTCGCGGAGCGAACCGGGAAGTTCGATCGGGCGGGGCTCGGGGGTTCGGTTCACGGTGACTCCGGCGCGATCGTGCGGGCACTCCGGCGCGTCACGGACGGGCCCTTCTTTCGGACGGCCCCATTCTAAACGGGAAGGAATCAGGCGGGAGCGGGAGAGGTTTCGAGCAGGCTGATGATCAGCGGCAGGAGTTGCTTTTTGCGGCTGACGACCTCATCGAGTTTGTACAGCTTGTCTTCGAGCTGCGGGTAATTGATTTCGTCCCAGCCTTCGGGTTCGCTACTCATCAACAACAGCGAACCGTTGCTAGCGATATCGGTGATGAGCAGCGCCGAGAACTCGTAGCCGTGTTCGTTTGAGAGGCGTCCGAGGGCGTCGGCGAGTTCTTCTTTGCGTTGCCAAAACAGGTCAAACCCGATTTCTTCGATTTGAGAGATCGAGAAACACCGTCCCGCCTCGGTGAACTCTTTGCAGTCTTCTCGAACGACCTTTTCCGCGGTCCCCGACTTGAGTGCCGAGCCGACCTGGAAGAATTCGGTCGCGTATTGTTCGATGTCGACGTCGCAGTGTTGTTGGAGCCATTCGAAGGTATCGCGGTCGACGTCGGTGGTAGTGGGGGAGCGGAGACAAAGGGTGTCGCTGATCATCCCGGATGCCATGCAGAGGGCGATTCCCGGGGAGGGATCGATCTGAGCTTGGCGGAACAGTCGGGCGACGAGGGTGCAGGTGGAGCCGACCGGTTCCATATGGAAGCGGATCGGGCGAGAGGAGCGGAGCGAACCGCCGAGTCGATGATGGTCCAGGACCTCGACGATATCGGATTCTTCCGCGCCTTGGACGGCTTGGGAGATCTCGTTGTGGTCGACGAGGACGAGTTCCGGTTTCGGGGGAGTCACCAGATCGCTCTTGCTGAGCACGCCGATCAGCCGATCGCCGTCGAGGACGGGAAAGATCGTCTGCGGGGAGCGGAAGATTTGTTGCCGGGCCGCGGCGACGGGCATCTTCGCCGATAACGTCATGATGTCGGTTTCGATCACGGCATCGATCAGCCGGGTGGCCTTGATCAGCATCGTCGTCGTCGCCGTGTCGTAGG
Organism: Pirellulaceae bacterium; assembly: GCA_041685355.1. GTDB lineage: Bacteria > Planctomycetota > Planctomycetia > Pirellulales > Pirellulaceae > JAWLFY01. The sequence goes on from JAWLFY010000012.1 coordinate 23,549, forward strand.
GGCTTTTGATGACGTTGACGCCGCGGGCACGGGCGAGTTCGACGAGGCCGCCCGAAAGTTCGTAGCCGCCGGTGACGACGATCCCGCGGACGCCCATTTCGATCGCCGGGAGTTGGATCGTCGGGCGGTCACCGCTGACCACCAACAGCCGCTCGGCGGGGAACTGGTTCATCCGTTTGGTAAACCCGCCGGCGCTCATCGCGCCGACGGTCAAGATCAGATCGTCGGTCTGGTCGGGATCGATCGCGTGTTGGAAGTTTCCCCCCAACACCGAGACGACTTTGCTCAGGTTGGTGCGGACTTCGCGGGCGTGAAGCGGGTCGACACCCCCTTGGAAGACGAGTTCGAGCATGTCGAGGAGGGTGACAATGCCGACCAACTTTTCGTCGTCGTCGAGGATCGGGATCGCCCGCAGGCTGTGTTCGTCCATCCGTTGGTAAACGTGGTAGAACACGTCGCAGGTGTGGGCGACGATCACGTCTCGGCGGCAGATGTCCTCCAGTTCGGGGCGGACGTCCATGATGATCTTGGGCGCCGGCAGTTCGGCTTTGCGGAGCGCGAACTCGGTCCGCCGGTTGGGCGCGCCACAGCACGCGGCGACGGCGTCCGGTCGGGTCGTGCGGCGGAGGAGGTCGGCGTAGGCGATCGCGCTGCAGATCGCGTCGGTGTCGGGGTTGCGATGGCCGAAGACGAGGAGGGGCATGGAGGTTATCGGTCCGAGGTTTCGCGAGAGGATCGATCGGCGTTAGTGTCGGCGTTAACGCTGGTGTCGGTGTTGATGTCGGTGTTGACGGCCAAAAGGATTTCGGCGGCGTGCTGGAGGATCGTTTCGGGCTCGCTCATCCGGCCTTCACCGCGGACACGACAGCTGAGCCAACCCGAGTCGGGGCCGACGATTCGGCAACCGTCGAGGCGGAGCTGTTCGACGTTCCGCGTGGTTGCCGGCTTCCGCCACATCGGGTCACTCATCGCCGGGGCGAGCAGCACCGGGGCGACGTTTTGAAGATAGAGGGTACTGACCAGATCGTCGCCCAGGCCACCCGCGAACTTGGCGATCAGGTTGGCGGTGGCCGGGGCGACGATCATCAGGTCGATCTCCCGGGCGAGCTCGATATGGGGTCCGAGCGGGGCGGCGGCGGGGGCGAACGGCTCGACCCCGACCGGGTTTCCGGAGAGGGCGGCGAAGGTCGGCGTGCCGACGAACTCGGTCGCCGATCGGGTCATCGCGACGCGGACCTCGTGGCCCGACTGAACCAGCCGGCTGCAGAGGGTCGCCGTTTTGTACGCGGCGACTCCCCCGCCGACGGCGAGCAGGACGCGGCGCCGCGGGGAGTTCATAGGTCGGACGCGTCCAGGTCGGGGCCCTCCGCCGCGGCGATCTGGGCGTTCAGGTCGTCGATCGTTTGGACTTCGTTGTCCATGTTGAGCACGATCTTGTTCTGCATGATTTCTTGCAGCACGATCTGCATCTTGTCGTGGGTGTCGACGTTGACCAACGCGCGGCTCCCCTGGTTCAGTTGGACGAGTCGCTTTTGGATCAGCGTGCTCAATTTGAACCGGCCGCCGACCTTGTTGACGATCTCTTCCTCTTTCAACTCTTCGAGCATGGCTGTGCTTCCTTTTGGTGTTTCAAAATCTGGCAGATCTCGGCGACGGCTCGGTCGACCGACCGGTTGATGATTTCGTACTGGTACCTCGATCGATACCGCATTTCGCCCGCGGCGGTTTCGAGTCGGGCCGTGATCGCTTGTTCCGATTCGGTTTTCCGTGCCCGCAGTCTCCGCTCCAACTCGTCCATCCCGCCGGGGTGGATGAAGAGGGTGATCGGGTCGAAGTCTTGGCGGTCCATCACGGCGAGGGCACCTTGAACGTCGATTTCCAAAATAACCCACCGTCCCTCCGCCAGACCAGTGGCGACCTCGTCGCGGAGGGTTCCGTACCATCGGCCCAGCCCGAAGACTTCTTTGCATTCGAGGAAATCGCCGGCGGCGCGGCGACGGGCGAACTCGTCGTCGCTCAAAAAATGATAATGCACGCCATCCACCTCGCCGGGGCGGGGCGGCCGGGTGGTGGCCGAGACGCTCAGGGTTAGCGGCAGTTCGCACCGTTCGAGCAGTTTCCGCACGACGGTCGATTTGCCAGCGCCGCTCGGCCCCGAAATGATGATCAGCCTCCCCTCGCGGTCAGGTTGCTCGTGGCCGTCCGAGATCCGCCCGTCGGCGTCGTTCCGGTTCTCGGTCATCGGCATGCCGTTCATTCCAGGTTCTGGACCAGTTCCCGCATCCGTTCGATCGCGCATTTGATCTCCACGACGTGCGACGAGATTTCGGCGTGGGACGCTTTGCTGCCGATCGTGTTGGTTTCGCGAAACATTTCTTGGATCACGAAATCGAGTTTGCGTCCGGCCGCTTCGGGGGTCGTGTCCCCATCCCCGTCGCCGCCGAGGATCGATTCGAACATTTGAAGGTGGCTCGCGAGTCGCGTGGTTTCCTCGCTGATGTCGGAGCGGTCGGCGTACAGTTGGATTTCGCGGAGCAGGTCGACCGTGGGAACTTCGAGCCCGTTTTGCTCGAGCACCCGGCGGACCTTCCCTTCCAGCCGTGTTTGGTAGGCCTCGAGCGTCTGCGGGGCCAAGCGGATCACCTCGTCGAGTCGCCTTCGGATCGCGACACACTCGTCGACCAGTGTCCGCCGCATCGCCCTCCCCTCGTCGCGACGCATTTCGTTCAGGTTGTCGATGGCGTCTTCCACGGTCCCGCGGACGACATCCCAGATTCCTTCGTGCTCGCGCCAATCCTCGGTCGACTGGACCACGACGCCCGGGAGTTCGGCGAGGCGGGTGAGGTCGATCGAGACCGGCTCGCCCAACGCGTCGCGAACCTTTGCGAGTTCGCGGTAGTACTTTTCCAGGGCCGCGTGGTCGATCGCCGGGAGCCCCCCGCCCGGCGGGCGTTGCCACCGGATCGTGAGGTAAACGGCGCCGCGATGGATACGCGATCGGGCCAGCTTTTCCAATCGGGCCTCGACCCATCCCAATCCGTCGGGCGTGCGGAACGAGCATTTGAACCCGCGGTGATTCACCGTCCGGACTTCGGCCGAGACCATCCCCAGCGAATCCTCGCGTTCGGCGTGACCCTGGCCGGTCATGCTGCGGAGGTGGCCGGTGGTGGTCGGTGATGTCATCGGCGCGGAGGGCTCGGGGTGTGGACGGGGTTCCGCCGGAGGGCCGTCGGCCGAAACCGGTCGGTGGTTGACCGAGACGCCGCTCATTCCTGCTCGTCGCCGTCCGTCGCTTCGCCGTCCGTCGCCTCGCCGTCGGAGCCGACATCGGTGGTGTCGCCCGAGTCTTCGTCCGCCCCGTCATCGCCGGTGGAGTCGTCGTCGCGAGTGGAGTCGTCGTCGCGATCGCTGCCTGCCGATTCGTCCGTGTCGGCTGACTCGTCCGTGTCGGCTGACTCGTTCGTGTCGGCGGAAGGTTCCTGGTCGGACGTCCCTTCGGCCGGCGTCAATTCGACGTTTCCGTCTCCCGGTTCGTTCGACTCGCCATCGGCCGTTTCGTCGTCTTCATCGCTGCGGAGCCCGCCGATCGAATCGCTCGGCAACGACCGAGAAGCGTCGTCGTCGTCGACTTCGCGGCGGTCTCCGGGGCCGGGCGTGATCGACGAGTCGGTGACGGTCGTGCGGGGCGCGTGGGTACCGAGCAGCCACATCGTGAAGGCACACGAGAAGCCCCACACCGAAGCGACGACGACGGTGATGACGGTAAACGTGTCGCCCGCCTTGCTGCCGAAAGCGCTCTGTCCCCCTGCCCCGCCGAGTGCCCCGGTCAACCCGCCGCCGCGTCCCCGTTGGATCAACACCAACAGGATCAGGAACACCGACAGGAAGCCCATCAGCCAGCCGAGCAGGAGGCTGGTGATCGATGCCAGGACGAAGCAAGGAAACATGTTCGATTCCGTCAGGGAAGGGTTCGAGTGAGGGCTTCGGGGTTGGTTACAGGTCGCACGGTTGAGGTTTAGGCGGCCCGGATGATGGCGACGAAATCTTCCGCCTTCAGGCTGGCGCCGCCGACCAACGCCCCGTCGATATTCGGTTGGGCGAGCAGTTCCGCGGCGTTACCCGGCTTGACGCTGCCGCCGTACTGGATGCGGATTTGTGCGGCGATCTCCGGCGAGAACATTTTACCGAGTTGTTCGCGGATGAACGCGTGAGCTTCTTCGGCTTGTTCCTTCGTCGCGGTCTTGCCGGTGCCGATCGCCCACACCGGTTCGTAGGCGATCACGATCCCGGCGGCGCGGACCTCGTCGAGGCCTTCGAGCGATCCTTTGACTTGGGTGCCGACGACCTGCTCGGTGCGGCCCGCCTCGCGGTCGTCGAGGGTTTCCCCGACGCACACGATCGGGATCAGATTCCCGGCCAACGCCGCTTGCAGTTTGCGGCTCACGTCGGCGTCGTTTTCGCCGAGGATTTGCCGGCGTTCGCTGTGACCCAGGATCACGTAGCGGCAGCCGACGTCGGTCAACATCCCCGCGTTGATCTCGCCGGTGAACGCCCCGTCGGAGGCGGGGTAGAGGTTTTGGCCGCCGAGTTCGACGGGGGTTCCCGCGGTGACGTCGGCGACGGCGTGGAGGTAGACCGAGGGGGGACAGAGGACGACTTCGACGGGCGAGTCGTTTCCGACCGAATCGACGATGGCTCGGGCGAGCGTCGCCGAGTCGTCGAGTCTCAGGTTCATCTTCCAGTTACCGGCGATCAGGGTGCGTCGGGTCAAGCGAGGGCCTCCGGGATCGGGGAAATGGTTTTTCCGAGCAGTTCGGCCAACCGCTTCATCTGGCCGGCGAGCTCACGGTATTGTTCGGGCAGCAGCGCCTGGGGGCCGTCGCTCTTTGCCTGTTCGGGGCAGTCGTGGACTTCGACGTGCACCCCGTCGGCGCCGGCGGCGAGTCCGGCGAGGGCGCATGGCGGGATCAGGTCGGGGCGGCCGGTGGCGTGTGACGGGTCGACGATGATCGGGAGATGGCTCAGCGTTTTGACCGCCGGGACCGCGGCGACGTCAAACACGTTCCGGGTCAGCGGGTCGAAGCCTTTGATCCCCCGTTCGCACAACACGACTTGGGAGTTGCCCTGCGAAAGTACGTACTCGGCGCTCATTAGCAGGTCGGTGATCGTGGCGCTCATCCCGCGTTTGAGCAGCACCGGGCGGTGTGATTTGCCGACCTCGGTTAGCAGCACGAAGTTTTGCATGTTGCGGGCGCCGACCTGCAGCATGTCGGAGTATTCCGCGACCCGTTCGACGCACCGCGGGTCGGTGATTTCGGTGACGACCGGCATCCCGAACTCGTCCCCGACCTCGCGGAGGATCTTGAGTCCCGCTTCGCCCATCCCTTGAAACGCGTAAGGGCTGGTTCGCGGTTTGTAGGCCCCGCCGCGAAACAGGTTCGCCCCCGCGTCGCGGACCGATTCGGCGATGCGAAACATCCGGTCACGATCTTCGACGCTGCAGGGACCCGCGATCATCCCCAAGTGGCCGCCGCCGATCTTCACGCCGGAAACGTCGACGACGCTCGGTTCGGGGTGGGCTTCGAGCGAGGCGAGTTTGTAGGGGGGGAGCACGGGGACGACCTGCGATACCCCGGGCACACTTCGCAACCGTTCCTCGCTCAGCTTTTGTTCATCTCCGATGATCCCGACGATCGTCCGATAGGTGCCGCGGCTGAGGTGGGCCTGGAGCCCGAGCGACTCGACGTGCTCGATGACGTGTTCGATCTGGGCTTCGGTCGCCTCGCTCTTCAGGATCAGGATCACGGGATTGCTATTGTGAAAAGGGGCGGGGGACGGTGGAATGAAAGGTGGCGGGAAAGAACGTCGTGTTCCGGCAAGCCTGGCAATGTAGCAGTCGATCGGCAAGATCGTCGAGGCCAATGACCATGGTGGCCCGCGTGAAGTTTGCTTGAAGGGATCGTCTCCGTTGTCCCACCCGCCCCCCGAATCGGATGCCGGTCCCGATCGACGGTCCCCCTCGGCCGACGAGCTGTTCGACGCGGCGGTCGATCTGCCGCGGGAAGAACGGGCCCGGTACCTCCGTGAGTCGTGCCCCGATCCGGATCTCCGAGGCGAGGTCGAGGCGTTGTTGGCCGCCGACGACGAGGCCGGCGCGGGCGGATTCCTCGACGGGGACCTGCTCAGCCAGTCACGGTTCTCGGGTGGCTATTCTTCGCAGCCACCGCCGGTTCGCACGCCGCAGCCGATCGTTCGGGGTTCCCAGGATCGACGGGAGAAGGGATCGGGTCAGCGTAGGGGAGAGTCGGGGGATCCGGAGGCGGGCGTCGGTTCCCGGTCAGCCGGGCGCGAACCCTCGGGTGACCCGCCGGGGTCGGGTCGCCCGTCCAGATCGGGACCATCGCCCGGTCGGTCAAGTGCGGGCGGTGAGCAAGTCTCCGGCCCGGGCGATTCGGGCCCGGGGGACTCGGGTGTGGGGGACTCGGGTGTGGGCCGAGACGAAGGCCCGGTCACCTCGCCGGAAGACGGGCCGCGGTTTCGGATCTTGGGGCGACATCGCCGCGGGGGGTTGGGCGAAGTCTTCGTCGCGCTCGACCGCCAGCTGAACCGGGAGGTCGCGATCAAGCAGGTTCGCTCGCGTTGGCGGGGTCACGACGAGGCCCGTCAACGGTTTCTGCAGGAGGCCGAGATCACGGGGCGGCTCGAGCACCCGGGGGTCGTTCCCGTGTACGCGATGGGGAAGTGGGACGACGGCCTCGATTATTACGCGATGCGGTTCATCGAAGGCCAAACGCTTCGCGACGCGATCGACCGATACCATGCCGCCCGCCGCCACATCCGGTTCGACGAGGGGTTGGGGCCGCATCAGTTCGGTCTCGACGGGTTGTTGCCAGATGAAGACGCGTTTTCCGACGGTGGCACCGCGGGGACGCATGGGACGGAATTCCGAAAGCTTCTTCGACGGTTCATCGACGTTTGCGACACGATCGAGTACGCCCACAGCCGTCGGGTGTTGCACCGCGATATCAAGCCGTCGAACGTGATGTTGGGGCCGTACGGCGAGACGTTGGTCGTCGATTGGGGGCTGGCAAAGTTGCTCGATACCCCGACCGAATCGTCGATGACGATCCAGTTTTTGAGGGGATCGAGCGGGGATGACGACGGCTCCACGCCGACGGCGGTCGGCGGGACGGTGGGGACGCCCCAGTACATGAGCCCCGAACAGGCGACCGGGGCGATCGACGAGATCGGCATCCCGACCGACCTGTTTCTGCTGGGCGGAACGTTGTTTTATTTGTTGACCGGCCAATCGCCGCACGGCGGGACGTCGATTCAGGGGATGATCGATCAGGCGCGGCGGGGCGTCGCCAGGTCCCCACGGCAGGTCTCCGCCGACGTCCCGGAGGCGCTCGACGCGGTGTGCATGAAGGCGATGGCGGCCCGCCCGGCCGATCGTTACCGTTCGGCGGCGGCGTTGGCGGCGGACTTGGAGCGGTGGATCGCGGACGAGCCGGTGTCGGTCTATCGCGACCCGCTCGCGGTTCGCGCGGCGCGGTGGATTCGCCGCCGCCGCGCCGCGGCGTATTCGTTCGCGGTCGCCGCCGTATTGCTGGTCGTCGGGTCGGTCGCCGGATCGATCGTGTACGGCACGCAGAACGCCCGGCGGTTGGTGATCGAGCGAGAGCGGAACGAGAAAGCGCTGGAGCTCCGGTTGCAACGGGAACGTCGCCTCGCCGACCGACGGACCGCGGCGGAGGGGGCCGAACGGCTCGCCGCCGAAGAAGTCCTGTTCGGGCGGTTCCCGTCGGGGCTCGGGTTCGTCGAGGCGGCGCTCGAGGCGGTCGGGGAGGAGCCGGAACTCCGCGACGATCGATCGCGACTGGTCGTGCGTCGCGACGAACTCCGTCGGTTGGTCGATTTCTACGAGCTCGCCGCTCGGTCCCAGCGGGCGAACATCTTGAGCCGCGACACGCAGGCGATCATGGCGTGCCGCGCGTCGCTCGACGCCGTCGGGATGTGGCGTTCGGCCGACTGGTGGCGAAACCTTCCCGACCCTGGACTTCGCCCAGAGCAGCTCGATCAACTCCGCTGGGACGTGTATCAGCAACTCGCGACGTTCGACGGGCTGCTGGTCAAGCGGATGGGCGCGCAGTTGGCCGGGGACGACTGGGGGGGCGGAAAGATCCCGTTTTGGACGTTGATGCGGCGGGTTCTGCGGACGACGGCGGGCCGGACCGAGGCGCGGTCGGCGGTGCTGGTCAGCGACCGGATCCACGCCTTTCGGCTCGCCGAGTCGGCTCGCTGGTACCGCTCCGCAGGCGCGTTCCGTTTGGGAGAGGGGAAGCGGATCCACGGATACGATCTCGAGCCGCCGCGAAACGCCACCGACGCACTCAGCCTCGGTTTGCTGAGCTTGGTCGCGTCCCAAGACTCGGGGTTCGCGTCTTTCTTCGACGGCTACCAGGGAGACGACCCGCTGGGGACGTCGCGAGACCTGTTTCTCCGTTCGGTGACGCTCCGCCCGAGTCATTACCCGGCCCAACTCTCGCTCGGACTCACCGAGTACCTCGTCTTGCGGCGTGACCTGGAGCGACAAACGGATCAGGCGGGGATCGATTGGCGGGCGTACGATCCGATCCTGAAGACGTTCGGCAATTGTGTCACGATCGGACCCGACGAATGCTTCGCCTACGCCGACCGCTCGTCGATTTCCCGTTTCCAAGCGGAAGCGATTGCCGATGACGCGACGATCCCCGAACCGCAGCGGGACCGGATGCGCGCGGAGCGGTTGCGGAGAAGCTTGACCGATGCCGAGGCCGCCTCCGAAAAAGCCGCCGACCAACCGTGGGTCGATTGGCACTACGGGTTGGCGCTCGATTCGGCGGGTCAGTCCGACCATGCCCGCGAGCGGTTGCTCCGGGCTTCCCGGTTGACCCTGCCGCTGAGCGAATCCGAGGACGCGTTGTTGCTCCGTGTCGATGATCTTCGGGGTCGGGCAGAAGCCGTCGAGCTTTTGGAAACGGTCGTCGCCGACGATCCGGGCGACGCCGTCGCGTGGGAGCTGTTGGCGTCGGTCCGGTTGAACCAGGACCGATTGGAGGACGCCTCCGTGGCGGCCGACCGGGCGATCGAGGCCGACGATTCGCGATCCCACGCCTACGCGGTCCGAGGGATGGCCGACGTCCGCCGCGGCCAGGCGGCGCTGTCGCGGTCGAACGTGGCGCTCGTGAAGGGAGATCGCGACGAAGTCGGTCGGGCGCTCCGCGAGGCGGACACGCATTTCCTTGCCGCCGAACCCGATCTCGACGTCTGCCTGGAACGCGACCCGCGACACGTTTGGGCCTGCTTCGCCAAGGCGTGCTGTGACGAACGGGCGGGCCGCACCGCCGAGGCGCTTGAGGGGTTCCGCCGGGCCGAAACGTTCGCCGAGACGTCCGATCACCGCGCCGCGGCGCTGCTCGGCGAAGCCCGGATGTTGGCGATCGGGTCGAACGGAGAGGCGGCCCGGGCCGTCGTCGACGCCGCCCGAGAGATCGCCCCGGCGTGCGACGTGATGACCGTCGTGTTCCCCCTGACCCGAAGGCTGGCGATGCCCGACCCGCCCGCCGACGATGACCGGCCCGCTTCCGATGACCGGCCCGCCTCCGATGACCGGCCCGCTTCCGATGACCGGCCCGCCGCCGATGACACAGACCCTCACGGGCCGCTCAAGAATTTCCTCCGCGCACTTTCCGAGCTGCCGCGTCCCGCGACGATCCCGGTCCGCGACGGCGAGTCCGACCCGACGCCCCGCTACGCGGCCGTCCTCGATGGCGGATTCGAGCTGTCGCTGGGGCGGTACTGGGGGGACTTGTCGGGGGCGATATGGGCGAATCGTGGCGGTTACGAATCGCGGGCCGAGACGACCGATCGGGTCGCCCACGCCGGAAATCGGTCACTGCATCTGCGAGGGGGCGAGTCGGGGTCATCGGGTGAACGGTTTGCCTCAATGGGCCAATCGTTCCCGGTGCTCGAAGGGGAAGCTTACGAGCTCCGATTTTGGGTCCGGGCCCGGGCGCTCGCGGAAGCCGCGGTGCGGTTCGAAACCGGGGACGGCACTCTGATTGCGGAAGCCCCCGCGGGCAGCTACGAGTGGACGCAAGTGCGGAGCCGGTTTCTTCCTGACGTGACCGCCGCGGAGGGTGCCGGCCGGTTCGCCGAGCTTCGACTCGACGTCGTTTCCGCCGGCCCCGGTGACGCATGGATCGACGAAATCGAGGTCGCGTTGGTCGTCGACTAAATTTTCTGCGGGATCGGTTGAGGTGTGGGGTCCGGTTTCACGCATGGGTTGGTGAATCAACGAATCACTCACCCGTCCGTCCGCCGGAGAAAACCCATGACCGTCACCCGCTTCGCGCTCCGTTTCACCATTGCCGCTTCCCTGATCGCCGTGTCGCTTGTCGCGGCCAGTTCGACCGCCTCGGCCCAAGGAGCCGGGTCGTGGGTCGACATCGCCTCCGGCGCCGTCGGCAGCGGGGCCTCGGCGTCCGGGCCCCTGCAGTTCGCCAAGTCGAAGAGCAGCTCGAAGAATGGCCTCGGATTCGGCCACGGGTTCGCCGTTGGGGCCGGCCCCAACGGGATCGCCCTGTCGAACTCGATCGGTGCCGGCGGGGGACCGCTCGGCGTCGCCCACAACGTCCAACTCAACGTCGGGGCCGGCGGTGCCCACCTCAGCCACGGCGGGGTCGTTTCCGAAGGCGGGAACCGACGGGTGATCGCCGGCGGCGAAACGGGGACCAGCCAAGGTCGCGTCCACGGCGGAAGCCACGCCACCGGGTTCGGAAACCGCACCCGAGCGTACTCCAAGAGTCGGACCCGCCACTGGTCCAGCGGACCCTCCCAATCGGCGAATGGCCCCTCCCTGTCGGCGAATGGCCCGGTCCAGTCGATGAACGGGTCGATTCAGTCAACCCGATCGTCCCAATCACCGGCCGCCTACAGGATCAGCTCGTCCCAGGCCTCCTCCGGTGCCACCATGGTCAACGGAAACGGCCAGTCGCGGTTCCGGTCGGTGTCGGGATCGAGTCGCTCGGCGGGAAGCCGCCAAGTCTTCACCACCGGCCGATTCCGGTCTCGCTAACCCTTCCCGATGCGTCGAGGCCCGTCGCGTCGACGCACCGCTCAGCTCCCCCGGTTTTCCGGAGGGAGCTTTTCTCGTGCGCGCTGAATGACATCTCACCCTTCACCCGCCATCCCTTTCACTCCAGGACGATCCGATGAAACCGATCCCGTTCCAAACTTCAACCTTCCCACTTTCCTCAGACCCCGCTCGCAAAGCCCATCCATCTCGCCGAGTCCGCCGAATGCTGTTGACGATTGCGGTCTCCGCTGGCCTGGTCACGCCGGCCCTCGTCACGCCGGC
>JAWLFY010000012.1:35049-62498 GCA_041685355.1 Pirellulaceae bacterium
GTCACGCCGGCCCTCGTCACGCCGGCTCTCGCGATCGACGACGGCCCACCCGTGACTCCCGACCGGCGAGAGGCGCCCGTCCAGGAACCGCCTGTTGAGGAATCGCCCGTCGAGAATGCGGTCCCCGGTCGGACCCCGCCCATGGCCGAGGAAAGCGACGGGCCGGCCGCAAAATCGCCCCCCGCCGCCGAAGATTCTCCCGTCCCGCCCTCAGGTCCCGAAGCGGCCTGGGGGATCGCACTCGCTCCGGTTCCTGACCTGCTTCGCGCCCACCTCCCCCCACTCCGGTTCGGGGAAGGGCTGGTCGTGACCGCCGTCGACGCGTCAGGCCCGGCGGCGAAATTCGGGATCCGCCGATTCGACGTGCTACTCGAAGTGAACGGAATTCCCCTCGCCGGGACGGAGCGATTGAGCGAACCGGACGACGTTTTCTGGATGACTGTTCTTCGCCGGGGCGGGGTCACGCCGCTGGCCCTTCGTCGCGGCCCCGGTGGACACGCCCCGCGGGCACGAAACGGTGCCGGACGGCCGCTGCCACCTGCCCTGTCGGTCCCCCCGCCGCCCCGATTCTCGATGCCCCATTCTCCCGTGCCCGAGTTCGGCGCCCCGTTCGGCTTTCCGGACGCGGCGAACCCGTTCCCTGGCGAGGCGAACCCGCTCCCTGGCGAGGCGAACCCGTTCGCCGGCGAGGCCAGCGCGATCGCGACCGCCTCGTCGACGGCGAACGGGTCGATGTCGGTCAGCCGGGTCGGCGACCAGGTCTCGGTCGAGCTCGTCAGCCCGGCGACCGAGGGCCGGCGGATTCATCTGCGGGGGACGGTCGCGGAAATCGAAGCGCAAATGGAAACGCAGGGGCTGTCGCAAGCCGCCCGCCGCGAGGTACGCGACGCCCTCGGAACCCCGTAGCCGAACTCGTGAAGAGTTCGGAGGGTTCCTTTACGCCAACGGCGTTGCGCCCCACAGCCCAGGGTTGCCTCAACCCTGGGTGACAGACGCGACAAACGATCGATCAACCCCAACGGGGTTGCGACCTTCGGCGGCGGCGTCACGGAGGGCGGAACCCCGTTGGGGTTCGGGGTGGGGTGGGGGCCGGGTTCCCGGGGTAGGCCGAAGCGGCCAACCCCGGGCTGCAGGACGGAACCCCGTTGGGGTTCGGGAAGGAGTGGTTCTTCGTTCGTGGTTCGTTGGTGGGACGTCGCCCCGGAACCCCGTAGCCGGACTCGTGAAGAGTTCGGAGGGTTGCCATCGGACACCGCCCCGTCGGAAGTCTTGACGACTATCCGCTACGGGGACGTGTCTCCCACCGCGTCTCGGCCGCCCGGCGAAATCGAAAAACGATTTTTCGAAAAACGTTTGAGGGTTTCTCGCGGGGGTCACGCAGGGATGGGTGAAGGCCGAACGACGGCCGCAACACGAATCACGAATCGAACTGACCCTCTTCCGACAAGGAACCTTCCGATGACCCGCTCGTTCACTTTCAGCCTGGCCCTCGCCGCCCTGTTCGCCACCCTCGCCCCGGAAGCCGACGCCCAAGTCACCGCATCGAGTTACTCCAACGGCGGCACCGCCATCTCGAGTGCGTCGGGACGCGGCAACACTCGACTCAACGCCTCGTCTTACGCCTCGGGAGGCGGTTACGCTCGGGCGACGATGACCGGCAGCGGGACCAACGGCGGTTTCGCCTCCGGCAACAGCACCGCGTCGTCGCGGGGCGGGGTCGCGATCAGCAACGGTCGCTCGGTCGCCAACGGTTGGGGTGCCCGCTCCCACGCCAACTCCCGTGCGAATTCCTTCCGGGGCTTCGCCCGCAGCGACAGCACGGCGATCGCCAACGGGAACTTCGCCCAAGCCGGTTCCGACTCCCGTGCTAACGCGTTCTACAACTACAGTCGCTCCAACGCCCGTGCGGTCGATAACCAAAGCTATTACGGCCAGCCGTACTCGTCCTCGGGGATGTCGAGTCCCAGTTCGTCGGGAACTCAGTACACGAACTTCGGTCCCGGTTCCGGCGGCGCCCCGGCGGCCAACATCAGCGGCGGCTCGCCCGCCAACCTCGGCAACGCCTCGCCGGCCAGCGCCAGCGGCTCGATGCAGACGCAGATCATCACCAGCGGCCGATCGGGAAACGTCCGCAGCTTCGGCTCCCGAGCCGCCGCGTTCATCCGTAACCGCTGAAGACGGTCGCCCGAAACGATCCTTCGCCCCGCGGGCCGCGTCTTCCCAGACGCGGCCCGCTTCCTTTGTGCGATCACCCCAGCGGCGGAGCGACTCCGAGCCCCGGTGCTCGGTGGCGGGAGCGTCCGAACCGAGCCATCCCTTGATCCGATCAATCAAGGTGGAGAAAGACGCGTCGTCGTCAACGATGCCGGAGAACCGGTCGAAGGGGGCGAGGTTTGGCAGGGTCGACTCAAACGTCCAGGCCTTGTCGATTGATCCCGTCGACCGATGAGTGAGCATGGGGCCGAGGTCTTGTTGCCAGCCCGAAGAGGGGAATCTTTCCAGGAATCGACTCCCAGATTCCGCGGTCCCGCCGGGTTCTCGCGGTCGTGACGGTCGTGACCGTGGGGCCGCTCAGAAAACACCCCAACGGGTCGCGATGCCGGAACCGCCGGGGACGGGCGACGGCCTAGGTTTCGTCGTCGATCGGGAAACGAACGGTTCCGGGTCACGCACCGCCCTGCCCCACCGCCCCCCGCCACGAACCCCCGAGCCCAGCGCGTTGCTCTCGGGTCGGCGGACGCCCTCCTCACGGCCTTCACGCGAGTCCGGTCGGTGCCCGACCGTCTCGCCGACGGAGGCCGTGTTTCCGTGGACGCCATGAATCCGTGGACGCCATGAACGCCCCCACCAAAGTCAACGCTTCGAACGACACTTGTAAACTCCCGACGTCGCGTCTCGGACGCCGCAGGTTCGCCTTTTGGGTTGGGTTCGGGCTGTTCAGCCTCGGCGAACGGTTGCGGGCGGAGTCGCTCGATTCGCTCGCCGCGGCCGTGATGCGGGCGGGCGGAACCGACACGCCACCTCTGCCGAAGGAGACTTTGCTCAACGAGTCAGGAGATGGCGGAAAACCTGACCCGCCCGTGGACGACCCGTCGACGGGCGAGCCGGGCCCGGCGGAGCACTGGACGTTCGAGGAGAACGAACGTTGGTACTGGTTCGAACGGGAGACGTTCGTCGACGACCAATGGAAGCTGACCGGCCGAACCCGACCGGTCCACAAGCACACCGGCAGTCGGGCGTCTGACGTCGCCGGTTATGTCCCCGACGACGAAGTCCCCATTTCGGTCCGCCGACCGCCGCCAGGCAACAACGATGGGGAAGCGGGCGGCCAGCAGCCGACCGACGACCCATCCGCCGCCGATCCCAGCGCCGCCGCTGACCTACCCGCTGCTGACCGCCACGACGCCGACGACCCATCCGCCGAAGATCGCCGGGAGGTGACCCAGTTCCGCGATGCGTCACAGCCCCGCGACGTGCCCGACCCTCCGTCGCCGGGGGCTTCGTCCGACCCGCCACCCCCCGCTTCGGACGCCGCGGGAGATCCGTTGACGTCGGGTCAAGCGTCGGCGGAACGCCGCGCCCGGCACGGGCGGCCGCCGAGCCGTTGGCTGCGGTCTCTCCGGGGCGACGAACTGCGAACCTGGTTGGCGACGGTCGACGTCCCCGAGGCGGGCGTCAGCGGGATGACGTTCTGGGTCCACTTGACCCGGGACCACCGATTTCACCCGAAAAATATCGCCGGATTGACGACCGAAGATTTGGCGACGTTGCACGCCGCCGCCCACCACGGGTATTGAGCACGCGGCCGGTCGCCGATTCTTGACGCGGCCCTGGGGAATCGACGCGGCCCTGGGAAAACGGTTGATATTTTGACGTGAAGTCATATTATCTCGTCATGGAGACGACACTCAGCCCGAAACAGCGTGAGATCCGCCGCCGCGAATCGCGGATCTTGGAATTGGCCCGCCCGGTGGTCTCGTCGGGGGGGTTGGCGGCGCTCAGCATGGAGGAGTTGGCGAGCCGTTTGGGGACCGCGAAGGGGACGATCTACAACCATTTCCCGAATAAGGAAGAGATCGTGTTGGCGTTGGCGGTCGAGGCGGTCGACCGACGGCTCGACCTGTTCAACCGAGCGGTGATGTTGCGGGGGTCATCGCGGCAGCGGATCGCGGCGATCGGGATCGCGTGTGAGGTCTACGTCGATCGGCTCCCCGATCGGTTCCGGGCCGAACAGTTGATCCGCCACGAGACGGTTTGGGGGAAGACGTCGGCGAAACGCCAAGAGACGCTACGGACGTGCGAAACCCGTTGCATGCACACCGTTGCCGGGGTGGTCCGCGACGCGATCGCGGCGGGCGACTTGGTTCTGTCGACCCCGGGACGCGGTTCGGCGACGCGCGGCCATCGTGTCGAAGACGTCGTGTTCGGGCTCTGGTCACTGACCCACGGGGGGCTCGTGTTGGAGTCGACGAGCCCGTCGCTCGCCGACCTCGGGATCGTCGATTCACGGGCCGCGATTCGCCGCAATTGTAACGCGATGCTCGACGGTTTGGGGTGGAAGCCGGCGTACGATCCGAAAGCCTACGCCGATTGGATCGACCGAGTCCGTGGCCGGCTCGTCGCGAGCCTGCCGGCCGACGCGGCGCCAGGATGACTGCGACCCGGGGGACGTGATTCGGCCGCGGGCGTCGAGAAAATTCAGTTTCAACGTCGGACATGCCGGAACCACACGAGACCCAAAATGACACGGCTTCACGAAAAGTGGCTCGTCTTGGCTTCGCCGCTGATCCTCGCCGTGCTCACGGTGGGCTCGGTCGCCGGTTTGCTGCGGGTCCGTTCGGGGGCGGCGGATGACGGGGGTGGGGGTGCCCGGGGGGCGGAAGCGTCCGCCCGGACGATGCCGGTCACGGTGATGACGCTGGGGAGTTTCCGTCCGCCGCCGGTGGGCGAGTCGTACCGCGGGGTCGTCGTCCCGAGCAAGGAAGCGGAGCTCTCGTTTCGTGTCGCGGGACGGGTCGAATCGGTCGCGGTCGACGAGGGCACCCACATCGCCCGAGGTGACCGCTTGGCGGCGCTCGATACGGCGACGATCGAAGCGGAGATCGCGGCCTCGGAGGCGATGATCGAGGAGGCCGAAGCGGTGTTGGGCGAGCTGGTCGCCGGCCCGCGACGCCAAACGATCGGGGGCGCCCAAGCGGAAGTCCGCCGGCTCAAGGCGACGGTCGAACTGGCCGAGTCGACCGTCGGCCGCCAACGTTCGCTGGCACGGTCCAACGCGGCGAGCCCGCAACAGTTAGATGACGCGACGTCAAATCTTGAGCAGCAACGGGCGGCGCTCGCCGCCGCCGAACAGCGTCTGTATGAACTCCGGGAGGGGACACGGTCGGAAAGAATCGTCGCACAGCGGGCCCGAGTCGCGTCGCTCCGCGCGAACCTGCAATCGCTCCGGGTGCGACTCGACGACCATTCGATCGTCGCCCCGTTCGACGGCGTCGTGTCGCGCCGGTATCTCGACGAAGGGGCGATCGTCGGGCCCGATCGCCGAGCCGTGCGGGTGGTGCAGATCGACCCGCTGGAGGCGCGGTTCGGGCTCGCCCCCGACGACGCGGTCCGTCTTCGTGCCGGTGACGAGGTCGATTTGATCGTCGACTCGGTCACGCTACGAGGTCGTATCGATCGGATCGAGCCCGAAATCGACCGGGCGACGCGGACCCAGGCCGTGTTCGTGACGGTGCCGACCGGCGAACGTCGGGAAGGCGATGCAGAAGAAGCGAAGCCGACGCCGGTACCCGGACGCACGTTAGGGTTGCGTCTGCCCGTTGGCGGAGCGTTCGGCGCCGCGCAAGAAGAAGGTTGGTGGGTACCGACGTCGGCGTTGACCCGCGCCGGCCGCGGGCTGTGGTCTCTGTACGTGGTCGTCGCCGACGGCAAAGGGGGGTACCGGGTCGACCGACGCGAAGTCCAGGTGCTCGGGACTCGCGGAGATGCCGCCCGCGTGAACGGTTCGCTCGTCGAAACCGGCGAGACGATTGTCGCGTCGGCTCCGCACCGGATCGCCCATGGCGTGCGGGTCGAACCGGTGACGCCATGAGCGGTCGAGAGCGGGAAGCAGACGCCTCCGAGATCCCTATCGACATAGCGTCAGGGCTTGACGCGGGGCCGTCCGACGGCGGCGGCGTGGCGTCAAGTGGCGTCCACTGGCACGGTCTGGTCGGTCGGCCTCGGATGCTGATCTTGATCGTGTTGCTCGTGGCGGTCGCGGGGGTTTCGAGCCTTGCGGTGTTGCCCAGGATGGAAGACCCGGTGATGGTCCAGCGGGCCGGAATCGTGACCACCCGGCTCCCGGGGGCCGACGCGGGGCGGGTCGAAGCGTTGGTGACGGAAAAGATCGAAGACGAGTTGAGGCAGGTCGAGGAGATCAAAGAGACCCGCTCGCAGAGCCGCCCCGGGGTGAGCACGATCGCGATCGAGCTACTCGATTCGATCGATCGGGCGGACGAGGTCTGGGCGAAGGTCCGTGGGAAAATCGATGACGCCCTTCCGGAACTGCCGTCGCAGGCGACGAGGCCGGAGTTCGACGAGATCGAGATCCGGGGTTTCGCCCGAATCGTTTCGGTCGTCTGGCTCGCAGGGGGCGAGCCCGACTATGGGGTTCTGCGGAGGACGGCGAAGCGGCTCCAGGATCGTCTCGAGGCGGTCCCCGGGACCGAATCGGTGTCCCGCTTCGGAGATCCGGGCGAAGAGGTGCTTGTCCGGGTCGACCCGATGCGGGTCGCGGCGATCGGATTGACCACCGGCGATGTTGCACGCCAACTCGCGTCGCTCGACGTGAAACAGGCGGCGGGGACGGTCCGCGGCAGCGACACCGATTTGGCGGTCGAACTAGGGAACCAGTTCCGGCGTTTGGACGACGTGGCGGTGGCGGACATTGTCGGCGCCGACGGCCGGTTCGTGCGTCTCGACCGGGTCGCCGAAGTCACGCTGGCGACCCCCGAACCGCTCCCGCGAAAGGCACGCCACGGGGAGCTTCCGGCGATTTCGCTCGGTGCGCTGATTCGAACCGACGTCCGGATCGATCGCTGGTCGGCCGAGGCGGCGCGGGCGATCGACGCGTTTGCCGCAGAGTTGCCCGGCGGCTTGGCGATCCGTCACGTGATGGACCAAAACGCCTATGTCAGCGACCGATTGACGGGGCTGGTCGGTAACCTCGCCGCCGGGGCGACCGCCGTATGTGTCGTGGTGCTCCTGATGATGGGGTGGCGAAGCGCCTTGGTCGTCGCCGCGGCGTTGCCGCTGACGGTTCTGACGGTGTTGTTCGCGATGCGGGTGCTCGGTACGCCGATCCACCAAATGTCGGTGACGGGATTGATCATCGCCTTGGGACTATTGATCGACAACGCGATCGTCGTCGCCGACGAGGTCCGGGTGGAACTCGTCGCGGGGAAGCGGCCCGGTCCCGCCGTGGGACACGTAACCCGCCGGCTCGCGATCCCGCTGCTCGGCAGCACCCTCACGACGGCGTTCGCCTTCGCCCCGATCGCGTTGATGCCGGGGCCGGCGGGGGAGTTCGTGAGCTCGATCGCGAGCGGCGTGATCCTCGCGATCGCCGCCTCGCTCGTTTTCTCGTTGACCGTGATCAGCACGCTCGCCGCGATGTTCATTCGCGTCGACCGCCAAGGTTTGTTCCGCCAAGGGATCTCTTCGGCGCGACTCGAACGGGGCTATCGCCGGATCCTCACGACGCTTTATCGCTACCCGGCGGTGGCGATCGGGTTGGCAATCGTCCCGCCCTTGGTCGGGTTCGCGTTCGCGCCGACGTTGCCCGAACAATTCTTCCCGCCGGCCGATCGCGATCAGTTCCACATCGAAGTCGAACTCGCCCCGGGGGCGTCGCTGGAGAGCACGTCGAGGGTTGCGAGTCAAATCGACGCGATCACGGATGAGGAGGGGATCGCCCAAGTCGATTGGTACTTCGGAGAGAGCGCGCCGACGTTTTACTACAACCAAGTCGCTGACCGACGCGGGCAGCCGAATTACGCTCAGGCGATCGTGCGGAGCGGGGACCCGAGGGGGCTTCGCGGGACGATCCGTCGGTTGCAAAACCGGATCGACGCCGAGGTGCCGGGGGCAAGGGTGCTGGTCCGTCAACTCGAGCAGGGGCCACCGTTCAACGCGCCGGTCGAGGTCCGCCTGTTCGGCCCCGACCTGGAAGTCCTCCGTTCGCTCGGCGATCAAGTCCGCGGGATCTTGGCCGAGATTGCCGACGTCACGCATACCCGCGGACCGCTCGGCGAGACGTTGCCCAAGCAAGCGATCGACGTCGACGTTCAATCGGCAAGCCTCGCGGGGCTGACGCCGGCCGAAATCGCGGATCAGGTGCAAATGTCGCTCGACGGCCGGATCGGCGGAAGCTTACTTCAAGAAACCGAGGAGTTACCGGTACGTGTCCGCGTCGACGATCTGTCTCGGTCACGCGTGACGGGGCTGCGTGAAATCGAATTGATCGCCCCGTCGACGCCCGGCGGCGTCCGGGATTCGGACGCCCGGGGCGGTCCCGAATTCGCGAACACGGTCCCGCTTCGCGCGGTCGCCCGGTTCCGGTTGAACCCAGAGGTCGGGGTGATCGTCCGGCTGAACCGTCAAAGGATGAACGAGATCGGGGCGTTCGTGACCGCGGGGACGCTTCCGTCAATCGTCCTCGATCGCTTCGAAAAACGCTTGGCCGCGAGCGACTTCGAGTTGCCCCCGGGGTATCGCCTGACGTATGGCGGGGAAGCGTCCAAGCGGGATGACGCCGTGGGAAACCTGATGGCGAGCGTCGGCGTGTTGTTGGCGATGATGGTCGGGACGCTCGTCCTCTCCCTCGGTTCCTTCCGGTTGGCGGGGATCATCGGCGCCGTCGCATTCTTCTCGGTCGGGTTGGGCCTGCTCGCGATTTTGGTCGGCGGCTACCCCTTCGGGTTCATGGCGATCATCGGCACGATGGGGTTGATCGGCGTGGCGATCAACGATTCGATCGTGGTGATCTCCTCGATCCGCGACCGGCACGCCGACGACGCGCGAACCGGCCAACCGGAATGGAATCCGGAAACGCTTGCCGACACGGTGTCGCGATGCACGCGGCACATCGTCGCGACGACACTGACGACCGCCGCGGGGTTCACCCCGCTGATCTTGGGCGGCGGCGATTTCTGGCCGCCGTTAGCGGTGGCCATCGCGGGCGGGGTCCTTGGCGCGACACTCCTCGCCCTCGTCTTCGCTCCGGCGTGCTACCAACTTCTCATCCGTCGCCCCGTCGCACGTGTGACGACGCCGGCGTGATCGGGGACAGCCGGCGTGATCGGGGAAAGTGCGAACGACCGTTGCTTACCGTTCGACCGCTTCGAGCACCTCTTCGATCGCACCGATCAGGATCGCTTCCGAACGTGGGGCGACCCGCGAGGCCCGATCGCTCGTCTCGTATCCGCCTTGCGAATACGCTTCCTCGGTCCCGATGTACCCGGGGCCGTACTCGCCATAGGCCGCCATCGCGACGAACCGATCGGGCCGCATCTTCGCCGCGGCAAGCTGGTATTCGACGAACAATTCACCCGGCAGATGCAGCAACCGTGCCTCCCCGAGTTTCAAGCAGTGCACATCGATCGTGTCCCCGGCGCGGATCCCCCGGAGCCACGCCAGGTGCTTCGCCGCGGTCACCTTCTCGGACGTCGTCGCGTCGTCATCTTCAAGTCTGGCGACGAGGTCTTCTTCGACAAGGTGTTCCCCCGCGGGTAACGAGACGCGGGTCGTGGCCCAATCGAGATCGGACGCGTCGACCGGGGCCCGCCGCGTCGCCTGGAACGCCTTTCGCATCCCTTCCGCGACTCGGCCCGCAAGGACGGCACGGTTCTCTTTCGACCCGTCGTTCCACTTCCCCGCGCCGATGTTCCCGCCAGCGCCGTTGAAATGAAGATGCGGGATCCCGCTCGTCTCCTCGCGAGAGTCGCGGGCGTAGCCGGGGAAGTCAGGGTTCGCTTGGCCCGTTCGGTAATAGCTTTGCGGGTGCGTCGCGTAGTAGGTCAGCACGGCGACCGGTTCGTCCCCGCTCCAGAAGCTGACGGCACGGAGCATCGGATCGATCGTCCCGGCCGGTTTCGCCCGAAGTTCCGGGTCACGACAAGCGGTATAGCGGGTCGCGATCACTTGACCGCTCTCGTCTTGAATTCGGCGGTTGGACGCGACCCGCTCGACCTCCGCTTGGCCGACGCCGACGGCATCGAAAGCGACGGCCGACTCCGCCGCATCCGCCGCTGCCGTCGCAACCTTCTCGAGCACGTCGCGGCCCCACGGGACGTCGTACGGGGCGTCGCGGACCCCGTGATGCGCGAGCAGCTGTGCCGTCGTGAAATCGCAACGCGGGGCGTCGTGTTGGTGAAGCGCGTGAACGGACACCCGCTCGACTCCGGTCCCCACCGCGTCGGCGATCCGCTTGCGGGCGAAGCGATGCGACTCGTTCGCGATCCCGATCCAATCGAACGCCGCGACGACGATCGGATCACCCGCGCCCAGCAACACGAACCCTCGGCACCACAGCGGATCGGTAATCTCGACGCACGGGTCGTACGCGAGCGGCGATCCGATCGGCGGTGAGACGTCGACACGGAACAGACCCAAGCGAAGATCGTCCGCCGCCGCGGTCGACGGACCGGTTGCGAGCAACGACGCCGCCATGACGACGACGCTGACCGCGAAGCAACATCGTGTCGATCTCTGGCCAGTCCGCCACGGTAGTCTCTGTCTCATTTTCGAAGTCACCCTGCTCGTGTTCGTCGCCACCGTTCGATCGGAACGTGGCTCCCGTTTTGGCTGGGGGCATTGTAAGCCAAACCGACGGCGGGTTCTCGGTCACTCCCCTTTCGTCTGCATGCCGCCAATCGAACTCGCACGGGACATCCGGCTGGCTCGACACGCCGCTTTCAGCGGAAAAGGTCTTGGAGAAGACTAACCCATCGTGCCCCGCATCTTCGGGGCAGGCTCGTATCGCTGCGGATCCCCGAACCGTCGGACGATCTCCGAGAACACGGCTCCCTGCTCAACCTTTTCGTCAGACTCCATCACCAGGCGATAAAGGTCCTCGGGTAAGACCCTCAAAACGGTCATCAGTCCCTGCACGGACATCGCATAGGTGGCACGCATCCCCTTGACTTCACGCCGCGCCCAGATCGCCTTCATGAAGTCCTCGGACATGCTCATCCCCCGCATCTTTTGGGGATAGCCGGGGGTGTCGAATCCCGCATCGGTATCCGATGCGACCTGGGGACGCTGATCAAGATTCGCCAGGTACTGATCGACCGATGGCCCGGACCTCATCCGAGGCCCGACATGCTTGACCATATGGTTCATCATGTGATGCACCATGTGGCAGTGAAAGATCCAGTCGCCCGGATTGTTCGCGATGAATTCAAAGTCCGACGCCTGGGCGACCCCGACCAACTCGGTGTTGCGTGGCACCCACGCACTGGTCGGGATCCGAGCGCCCTCGTGTCCGGTCACCCAGAACGTGTGGCCGTGCAAGTGGATCGGATGATGCTGCATGGGGGCGAAATTCAGCAGCCGAACGCGTACCCGCTCGCCGTGCTTGCAGACGAGCGGCGTGGTATAGGGGCCACTCTTCCCGTTGATCGTGTGCCAGTTCCAGCCCATCGCCCAACTGTCACTTACGGTGTGCGCGGGGTCGATATGAAAGTTCTGGAAGATCAGGCCGAAGTCGCGATCGACCGGAGGCGTGAACACTTTTCGGGGGTGGACGATAAACCAGCCGACCTGTCCGAAGGCTTCCTGCATCGCGACGTGCGAGTGGTAGAAAAAAGTTCCTTCTTCGTGGACGTCGAACTCATACACCATCGACTTGCCAGGCGCGATCGGGTTTTGCGTCAAAGTCGCGGCCCCGTCGTACTGCACCGGCAGTTCGAATCCGTGCCAGTGCACGTACGTGTCTTCGGGCAGTTCGTTCGTCACAACGATCCGGACGCGGTCGCCCTGATCGACTTCGATCGTGGGCCCCGGCATGCTCCCGTTGTAGCCGTACACGTTCATCTTTACGCCGGGATGAAACTCCTGCTCGACCGCCATCGGTACGAGGTGAAATTCCTTCGCGCCGTTCACCATCTTCCACGGCAACTTGTCGAGGTCGGGGGCGACGAACGGTGCCGGTCCGTCTTCCGCGCTGCGAAATCCGGGAACGAGCTTGCCGAGATAGAAGTCAGAATCGGGGTCGTTGCCACGGCTCGGTTTGAAACGCGAAAATCCCTCGTAGTCCTGCTTCACGTCAGCCGACGCGGGAACGGAGGGCTTCGCGTCAGGCTCTCCCAACGGGCCGGGCGTCTCGGGCCCGGTCTGCTGCCCCTCCGCCGCCGTGTGACTCGCCAACAACGAGACGCCGGCAGCGGCGGCCGTCGTCTTGGCAATGAATTCGCGTCGGCCCACAGAGCTTGCCGTGCCCCGTTGTTGGGGGTTCCTGTTGATCCTGTTCACTTCGTCGCCCCCCAAGAGCAGATCGTATCAGCGAGGTTTCGGTACGGCGTCGATGTGTCCCGGAGGGATCGCACCCTCCGCGGCTCGCAGGCCGTCGTGTAACAGGAATCCATGGATCAGCACCTCACTTCGTCGCAGCTGTTCTTCGTAGTTGATTTGGTCGATTCGCATCGCCGAGTAATCTCGCTGGGCCTCCAAGACCTCGGGCCATGCGACGCGGTTTGCCTGGTAGCTCTGAAGCAGTTCTTGATAAGCGGCCCGCGCTTCCGGGACGATCGTCTCCCGATACCCGGCCGCATGCTCGTAGGCCAGGGCGTATTCCTGAAAGACGGCCGCGAGCTTCTGTCGCAGCATCAATTCGAGGCGGCGGATTTCGTTCTGTTGGCGGCGGTAATCGGCCCGAGCCTGGTTGACCGTGCCCTGATTGCGGTCATACAGCGGGATCTCGAGGCTCACACCGGCTGCCGCCACGGTCTCTTTCGCCTCGAAATTATACCCCGATCCGGCCGACACCACGAAATCGGGGATCCACTCGACTTCCTCCCGCCGGATCGTCGCTCGGTCCGCCGCCAGCTTGGCTCGCGCGGCCATCAATTCCGGACTGTTTTCGAGCACCCGATCAAGGGCGACTTCGAAACTCATTTGCGATGCTTCACCGCTCAACGATCCCGTCACGCTGCCAACCGGGATCTCCACGCCGATCAAAGAACTCAATTCGCGGAAGTGAGCGCGGTATTCGTGCTCGGCTCGCTGCAAGTTCAAACGCGATCTCTGCAGCTCGATGTTGGCCTTCCGCACCTGAAACCGGGGCGCCTGTCCGAGATTGAACAACTCACGCACGGTGACGGAAGCGTCCTCCGCCGTTTTGACCAGCTCGCGATGCAGTTCGATTCGCTGCTGCGCCGCAAGTGCACGGTAGTAATGCAACCGGATGTCGTTGCACACGCGATACTGCTGGGCGACCGCCAGATGCTCGGAAATATGAGCACGGCGAAGGTATTTCTCCCGACTCAAACCGAGTTTGCCCGCTGTGACCAGACGCTGAGAAACGATGCCGCCCTGGAACTCACCCGGCGAATCCGTGTCTCCGTCGACATCGACAAAGATCTGTTCTCCCGAGTACCGAAGTGTCGGGTTGGGATAAAGTCCGGCCTGCTGCGCCTTCGCCAACTCCCCCGAGACGTGCAGGCGTGCCTGACGCAACGTGGGGTTGTTTCGTCCCGCCATCGAGAGCAGCGAATCCAAGTCGAAAGACTCACCCCGGACGGACTCGGGATCCCCAACGTCCAACGGTTGTCCCGGCATCGCCGGCGATGGCGTAAATCTCTCGCCGGGGTCTTTTGCGGGAGGTGCGGCAGCCGGGCTCGTTGCGTGAAACCGTTCCTGCCCCTCCGCACGGCCGAAAAATGAGATCAGCGATAACCCAAAGGCTACCGCCACCAATTCGCAGCTCCTCATCTCAGAATCCCCCGAAAGCTCAGAAGCCCCCGTGCGGCCTTGCCGGACAACATCCCCAGGGGCGTTCGTCCTCCCCTGGGGCGTTCATCGTCACTCGGACTCCGGCGGTTGAAGGCAAGGCTGGCGGCGGTCGAGTTCGCCGAACATTCACCGGATGGTGATGATCAGGGTGACTTTTCGGTTGGAGTCGCCAGGACGGGATTCGATCCGAACCGTTCCCGGAACGTCGACAGATTAGGCCGCGTTCGTCTACATCCGGTTCGGACGGTCTGCCATGTGCATCGCTCCGATCGGTCGTGCCGCTAGAGGGAGGCTTTCAGGTATCCGATCAAATCTCGCATTTGAGTTTCCGAAATTTCTTCCGCCAGGTTCTCGGGCATCAACGATCGCTTCGACGTCTGTAGCGATTCGACATCGTCCCGCGGGATCACGTGCGGTTTCGCTTGGCTATCAAGGATGATCAAGCTCTGTTCGGACTCTTCGGCCAGGATCCCCGAGATGACCTGTCCGGATGCGGTCACGACTTGGACCAGGAAGTACTTCGGGTCGACTTCCAGGTTGGGGTCGAGGATCGCCTGCAAAATCTGCTCGGGTGACTTTTCGACGACCGACTTCAGCGGCGGGCCGACGGGCCGCGCCCCTTCTTCGGGTTGATGGCACACGGCGCACACGCGATCGAACGTCGCCTTGCCCGCTTTGACGTCAGCCGTCTGCTGAAGTGCGGCGGTGTAGCGACGGACGGTCTCTTCGGGCACACCTTGTCGCGGCTTGACGTTCTGAATCGATTCGCGAACGTTCGCGTCCTTGGATCGCCCCATCGTCTCGATCAGTTCGGCGGGGAGTTCGTCGGCGGAGACGGTCTCCGAATCGATCGCGGCGGCGACGGTGGTCAGCCCGGTTCGGGTCGTTCCCAGCACCTGCCACGCCTCGGCTTGTAGCGGCGGGGTCAGGCTGGGGATCCGATCGACGACGGTCCGGGTGAGTTCCGCGTCGTTGCGAACGAGCGTCTCGACCGCGGCACGCTGAAGCTCGGGCGGTTGGTGCGGCTGTAGCAATTGATCGAGCAAACGCTTCGCATCAGGGGGCGACGCCCAACCGATCAGCCGCAGACGGCCGCGGTCACCGGGGAGCCTCAGTTCGCCCTTCTCGGCTCGGGCGATCACGTCATCCGCCAAATGCCCGACGGTCCAATCGGCCAGCGGGGCGAGCGTCCCGGTCGTCCCGCCGCGGACCTGTTCGGCGAGCGCGGCGAGTAGACGGTCACGAACCGATTCCGGTTGGTCGTCCGATTCGATCCATCCGATCAGGCGTTCGATCGCCTCGACCGAGCCTTCGGCCAACGTCTGCACGGCGACCGCCTCGAGCCACGCCGCCGGGACGTCACCGCCGGTCGCGTCGGCGATCCGATTCAAGAACGGATCGGTCGCGTCGCCAAGTGAACCTTCGACGGCCCAGCGGATCCATGGGTCGTCGGGCGTGGCGGTCGCGATCGAAGCCAACACGTCGGCACGCGGCGCCGGGGCGGGGACGAGCACGACTGCGTCGTGGGCGAGTTGGAATCGAACGTGGATCGAAGGGTCGTCGGCGAGCGCGAGCAACCGCGACGTGGCGGGCAAGCCGAGCCGATCGACGTGGTCGGCCGCGATCGCGATCGCCCGCTGGCGAACCCGAGGGTGCGGGTCGGCCAACGCGAGGTCCCTCGATTCGCCGTCGATCCCGTCAGTCATCCGGGATAACACCGCGAGCGATTCGAGACGTGTTTCGGGGGCGACGCCCGAGCGAGCCGTCTCGCGGAGCGGTTCGACCGATTCGGCGTCGCCGCGCTGGACCAGAAGCCGGGCCGAGGTGCGACGGTGCCACGCGTTGGTGTGCGCGAGTTTCGCCACCAGGTCCTGAATCGACAATGCATCGAACGGACGATCGAGACTCCGCCGAACCGGTCGATCGTCGGCAACCACCCGCCAGATCCGTCCCTTGTCGTTGCCGCTGTTGAGGTCGACTTGAGACTTGATCGACGGCGGTAAACTCTTGGGGTGTTCGATCACCTCGCGATACATGTCGGCGATGTACAGCGCGCCGTCGGGGCCGTCGCCGAGTTGCACCGGGCGGAACCAGGTGTCGGGCGAGCGGAGGAATTCGGACTCTTCGTCGATTCGCACGCCGCGATACCACAAACCGTCATCTTCGAGATGCTTGCGGTGCACCAGGTTGCCCCCGACGTCGCACACCAAGGCGATCGGCTGCGGTGATTCGGGCCATTGGTCACCGATGTAGGCGTGGATCCCGGTCGCCCCGGTGAAATACCCCGCCGCACGACCGCCCCCTTCGACCGGGCCGCCGACCTTACCGGTGACGCGGAGGTGCGTCCGCAAGATCCGCCAAGGCTCCGGCGGGGAACTGCGAAACACGTCCGCTTGCGGTCCGTCAGCGGCGATGCTGCGGCGAAGCGGGGGGACGCCAGAATATCGCCCCGCACGACCCTCGCGGGGCGTCATCATCAGCACCTGTTGCAGGTGATCGCTGTTGCTGCAAACAAACTTTTCGCCCCAACGCCCGAACGACATGCCGTGCTGTGCCCCGCCGTTGACGATGTCAAAACTGCGGTCGGTCGGATCGATCGCGAAATCACGACGGCCGATCCGAAGCGGCTCGTCCCAACTCTCGGCCATCACCTCGCCGCCGCTGCTGCTGGTCGCCCCGTGCAATCGCAGGTCGGGCCCCCAGCGGAAACTGTTGAACAAGCCTTGCACGTTCGACGTGCCAAACCCGCGGAACCATGTCTCCGCGGCGTCGGCCCCACCCGCCT
Organism: Pirellulaceae bacterium; assembly: GCA_041685355.1. Taxonomy (GTDB): domain Bacteria; phylum Planctomycetota; class Planctomycetia; order Pirellulales; family Pirellulaceae; genus JAWLFY01. The sequence continues at coordinate 51,827 of JAWLFY010000012.1, forward strand.
CGGGCGACGGGACGTACAGAAAATCGGGAGCGACACCGACGACGATCCCGTCGCCCCAACAGGCGACCGCCGTCGGCCACGCGAGCCCGTCGATCAACGTCTCGACGCGATCCATCTGGCCGTCGCCGTCGTCATCGGTCAAACGGCGGACCCGACCGGTGTGGGACTCCGCCCGCTCGCTATAGCCACGCATCTCGACAACGATCATCCGGCCCTGGCTGTCGAAGCAAAACGCGATCGGGTCGATCACCAGCGGTTCGGCAGCGACCAACTCGATCCGGTAACCGGGCGCCACCTCGAACGCCCGGTGAGCCTCCTCGGGCGATAACGCGTCGAACCGATTGAGTTCGCCCGTTTCGATGATCTTCTCGGCATCAACCTTTTTCTCAGCACCGGTCTGTTGCCCGCTCGCCATCGACAGCAACCACGACGGCGGCGATCCGAACGACGCGGCGAGCACCGAGGCGATCGCCACAAGGCGGGAGGGACGGCGGAGAGACCGGTAAAGACGACTCGGCGGGCGGCGGGCGTCGAGGGCGATCCGTGGCATCGAGACAGAATCCAACATGCGGGCGGGACGTGGAGGGGGGCCGTTCAGGGAACCGGCGACGTCGGTCGAACCGTTCCCGTGCGAACCATCATAACCGCGAGTGCCCTCCGTGTTGCCCGCTCAATCGGCGTTCGATCACCCTCCCGCGACGCACCGTCCCCTTCCCCGTCAGTTCTCCCGACGAGACGCTCAGCGGAGGAACGAATCTTCGGTAAACGCTTGGCCGCTGCCAGGCCGCAAGGCGAGATTCGGCCACCTTGATCTCGCCACGAAGCGGCGCGTCGAGAGATCGCCCGGGTTCCAAGTCCAGCCAGCCGATGAGCTTTTCCCCTCGCCAAACGACGACCGCGTGACGGACGCCGGCGACCGATCGCAAGACTTGTTCGACCGACGACGGATGGATCTTCCGTCCGCTCGGAAGCACGATCACGTCATCAGCCCGGCCGAGAACGCGGAGCTGGCCCGTTTCCCCATCGGTCTCCGCCAAGTCGCCCGTGTCGAGCCAACCCTCCGCGTCGACTTTTGCCGCCGTCGCCTCGGGGGCGCCCCAGTAGCCGAGCATGACGTGGGGGCCGCGGACGAAGAGCCTGCCGTCGCGGAGCCGCGTTTCCCAGCCATCCACCGGACGGCCGACCATCCCGGGCACCGCGTCGTCAGGGGTCGCGCTGCAAATCACCGGACCCGCCTCCGTTAACCCGTAGCCTTGGATGACCGTGACTCCCCGAGCCCGCCACGATTCGAACGCGGCCGGCGCCATCGCCGCCCCCCCACAACCGAGCAACCGGAGCCGATCCGTACCGACCACCGCCGCGCTTGTGTCGAGCAACCGTTCCGCCAAACTCGGGACCACGTTCGCGATCGTCGGACGGACCGCCGGGCCGAGTCGTCGCCAACCGTCGAAGCCGAGGGTGACCGCGAGCGTACACCCGCTGAGGAGCCACGTCCCGAAATCGCAGGTCCGCGCGTAAGCGTGGCACAACGGGAGCGACGTGAACCGAACGTCCGACGCCGACTGCGGGACGGCCCGTAACTTCGCCGCGGCGTTTCCCACCAGATTCCGGTGCGACAACGTCACGCCTTTCGGACGCGATGTGGTCCCGCTCGTCCAAAGGATGATCGCAGCCGCGTCGAAGTCATGCGGCGATCGGGACGCGATTCGGTGCGGTCGCGGACTCCCGAGCAACGCCCTTTCCTCATCGAGCGCGTCGCGATCGAAAGGCCGGCCGAAGCGACGGACGGCTTCCGATTCCAGGTCGTCTTTCCACGACTCGTCAAGCCACACCCCGCCGACCTCATCCCATGCCGATGAGCGGTCCCGGGGATCAGATGAGCGGTCCCGGGGATCAAACGGGCACTCGACGGCGGCGGTCGCCATCGCGGCGAGCGCGACCAGCACGTCCGCGATCCGATTGGTGCAAAAGTGCCCGACGACTCGCGGCGCCGCCGGCCGACGGGAGAACTCGAGTTCGAGACGCCGCGCCGCCGATGCGACCGCCGCGGCCAACGCGACCCAGCCGAAGGCAACCGGGGCCGCGACGGGATCTTGAAGACGCCCGGCACCCGTTTCAGCGACCAAGGCGACGTCGGTCTTGTGTCGAACGCCAGCTTCCGGTGCGCCCTTCTGGCCTCGCGTTTCCGCCCAAAACCGGAACGCGTCGAACAGAGAAATCGCGTCGATCAACGGTCCGTTGAAACTGGCCACTCGGGAATCGGACGAATGCGGGCTCAGGCGGTCGCGGGCTCAGGCGGTCGCGGGCTCAGGCGGTCGCGGACATCGTCGACCGAAGCTTTGCCGCGTTGCCGGCTTGACCGAACGCGGTCATGCGGGCGACACACACCTGCTTCATCGCCTCGCGGGCGGGCTTCAGGTAGGCACGCGGGTCGAATTCGGCCGGACTTTCGGTCAACACCTTGCGGATCGCGCCGGTCATCGCCATCCGGTTGTCGGTGTCGACGTTGATCTTGCGGACCCCGTGCTTGATCCCCCGTCGGATCTCTTCGACGGGGACGCCATAGGTCTGCTTCATCTGACCGCCGTACTGGTTGATGACGTCTTGCAATTCCTGCGGCACGCTGCTGCTGCCGTGCATCACCAAGTGGGTGTTCGGAAGCTTCGCGTGGATCGCTTCGATGCGGTCCATCGCGAGCACCTCGCCGGTCGGCTTTTGGGTAAATTTGTAAGCCCCGTGGCTCGTCCCGATCGCCACGGCCAACGCGTCGACGCCGGTTTCTTCCACGAAACGGGCGGCTTCGTCGGGGTCGGTGAGCAACTGATCTCGGGTCAATTCGCCGACCGCCCCGTGGCCGTCTTCCTGTTCACCGCTGCCGTGTTCGAGCGAGCCCAAGCACCCGAGTTCCCCTTCGACGCTGACGCCGCGGGCGTGCGCCATCTTCACCACTTCGGCGGTGACGCGGACGTTGTAGTCGTAGTCGGCCGGCGTCTTCCCGTCCTCCGTCAACGAGCCGTCCATCATCACGCTCGTGAACCCGTTCTCGATCGCCGACAGACACGTGTCGGGGCTGTTCCCGTGATCCTGGTGCATGACGACCGGGATGTGGGGGTACAGTTCGGTCGCGGCCAGCATCAAATGTCGCAGGTAGTTGTCTTGCGAGTACTTCCGTGCCCCACGCGAAGCCTGGACGATCACCGGCGAGTCGGTTTCGTCGGCCGCCTCCATGATCGCTTGGATCTGCTCCATGTTGTTGACATTGAACGCGGCAACGCCGTAATCGTTTTCGGCGGCGTGGTCGAGGACAACGCGAAGGGGAACCAAGGGCATGACGGAAATCCCAGAAATGGCGGAACGGATAATCGAATTCACTTTGCCCCACGATTATCCGAGTCCCGCCAAGTCTGACAAGGGCCGACACCAACTCACGTCCGCTCGGAGACCGGGACAAACGGGCGTTCGGTCGGCCCGGTGTAGATCTGCCGCGGACGATTGATCCGTTTGCCCGGATTCTGGTGCATCTCGCTCCAGTGGGCGATCCAGCCGGGCAACCGCCCGATCGCGAACAAGACCGTGAACATTTGCACCGGAATCCCGAGGGCTCGGTAGATCACCCCCGAATAGAAATCGACGTTCGGGTACAGCTTCCGCTTGATGAAGTACTCGTCTTGCAACGCGACCTCCTCGAGCTGCTGGGCGACCTCGAAAAGGGGATCATTGAGGTGCAACTTCGAGAGCAACTTGTCGCAGCTCGATTTGATGATCGTCGCCCGTGGGTCACGATTCTTGTAGACCCGATGGCCAAACCCCATCAGCCGGAACCCGTGGTCTTTGTCCTTCGCCATGTCCACGAACTTTTTGACGTTTCCGCCGTCCGCGACGATCTGTTCGAGCATGCTCACGCACGCCTCGTTCGCGCCGCCGTGGAGCGGACCCCAGAGGGCGCCGATGCCGGCGGAGATCGACGCGAACAGGTTCGCGTTGCTGCTGCCGACCATCCGCACGGTGGAGGTGCTACAGTTCTGTTCGTGGTCGGCGTGGACGATCAGCAACAAGTTTAACGCTTCGGCGAAATCCGGGTCGATTTCATACTCCTCCGCCGGCGTCGCGAACATCATGTGGAGGAAGTTTTCGCAGTACCCGAGGGAGTTGCAGGGGTACATGAACGGCTGACCGATCGACTTCTTGTAGCTGTACGCGGCGATCGTCGGCAGCTTGGCGAGGAGCCGATAAATCGAAACCTGGACCTGCGCCGGATCGTTGACGTCCATCGCGTCTTGATAAAACGTCGACAACGCGCCGACGACACTACTCAGGATCGCCATCGGGTGGGCGTCGCGGGGGAAGCCGTTGTAGAACGACCGCATGTCCTCGTGCAGCATCGTGTGGTCGCGGATGCTGCAACGGAACTCGTCGGCCTGCTCGGCCGTCGGGAGTTCCCCATAGATCAGCAGGTAAGCGGTTTCGATGAAGTCCGAATGCTGGGCGAGTTGCTCGATCGGATAGCCGCGATAGCGGAGCACGCCCTGTTCGCCGTCGAGAAACGTGATCGCGCTGCGGGTGCTGCCCGTGTTGACGTAGCCTTCGTCGAGCGTGATCAATCCGGTCGCGGATCGCAGCCGGCTGACGTCGACCGCCCGCTCCCCCTCGCTCCCTTCGACTAAGGGCATCTCGAATTCGGTTTCTCCACAAGTCAACTTCGCGGTATCGGTCTCTTGCACTTCGAGGTTGGCGGGGGTGCTCATCAGGCGTTCCGAAGGGTAACCGGGTGGGACACTGCGAGGCGATTCGTGCGAGTCGGCCTGGGCCGACCGTCGAGATACAACGGGGCGGACGTTGAGACGCGCCGGACGGGGCCGGCACGCGACCCGAAACGGGGCGGGGTCCCCGCCGCCGAAGGGCTTCTCTGTACGGAAACACCGTCATTCTGCAACGCCTCGGCGGCCGAAGCGTCAGCTGCGATCGAACGCCAAAGAGAGTGTAGCGACACGTCATCGGGGCGGCAATCAGCGACAATCAGCGGCACCCCACCGCGGGCCGCGACGGCATCCACTCCGCGGCCAAATCGGATCGCTCAACCCGCGCGTTGGTCGGGGACCGCGACGCGGTGAAGACGGAGCGAGTCGAGCTTTCGGTTGGACGCTTGCAAGATCTCGATCTCGGCGTCCCCGATCGCGACCCGGTCTCCTTCGAGCGGGATCGAACCGGTGTGAAAAAGCACGTACCCGGCGATCGTTTCGTAATCCTCGCTCTCGGGAAGCCCCCATCCGAGCAACTCGTTGAGGTCATCGATCATCACGCGGCCATCGACCTCGACGGTGTCCTGGTCGATGACGTCGATCGTGAACTCTTCCTCTTCGTCCGATTCGTCGACGATCTCGCCGACGATCTCCTCGAGGGCGTCCTCGATCGTCACCACCCCGGCGGTCTGTTGGAACTCGTCGACGACGATCGCCATATGGCTGCGGCTGTGCAGGAACTCCCGGAGGAGCAGCTCGACCGAGCGGTCTTTGGGGACGGTCCACGGCTTGCGAACGAGTTCGCGGAGCGGGACCCGCGGCCGCTCGCCGCTGGCGAGGATCGGAAGCAGGTCTTTGACGTACAGGATACCGATCACCCGGTCGAGCGTGTCCTCGTATACCGGGAATCGGGTCCTCCCCGCTTCGACGACGACCCGCAACGCCTCGTCCCAATCGGCGGTCGCGTCGATCGCGTCGACGTCTCCCCGCGGCGTCATGATGTGCCCGACGGTGTCCTCGTGGAGCGCCATGATCCCCTGGATCATCTCGCGAACGCCAGGCCCGAAAAAGCCTTCCCGCGTACCGGCCGCGATGATCGTCCGGATCTCGTCCTCCAATTGCTCCTCGTCCTCGTCGCCGCTGTCCGGGGTGCCGGTCAGACGCCGGGTGACGAGTTCGAGCAGTTCGCCGGGGGCCGCCAGAGGACGCATCGCGATCGAAAGGCCTCGCCAAAACGGCCACGTGTGATACAGCACCGGGGTCGACGCGAAGCGGGTCACGGCGTGGGGCAACCACGCGTGGATGAACATCATCGACGCCCCCGCGGTGACCGCCCACGCCCCGAGTCGGACACGCCCGGGGATCGCTTGATCGACGAAAATCGCCGCAGTCCCGGCAATCAAGAACGTCGCGGTCCCGATCATCCGCAGGTACTCGCTCCCGCGGATCGCGGCGTCCTGATGGTCCAGGACCGCCCCGAACCGGTCGCGGTTGCGGCGGAGTCGACAGAACGCCTCGAGCGACCGCCCGGCGAATCGGTCGAGCAACTCGCCTCCCAACCCGCCGATGCTGCTGAACAGAAACCCGACGGCCGAAACGGCCCACAAGGTCACCGCGTCGTTCACGATTCGGTCTCCCGGTTCGGAAGTGGGGCGTCGGCCGCGAAGCGGCGGATCTGATCAACCCCGATCGAGCTCAGCACGGCCTCCTCGGCCCGCCGCATCGCCGCCCGGTCGGCCGGGTCGCGGTCCTCCATCCCGGTCACGTGAAGCGTCCCGTGGACGACGTACAGCAACAACTCGTCGCAGGCCGACCATCGCTCCCCGCTCCGCTCCGCCCCATCGCGGTCCCCGCCGTCTCGGTCCGCCCGCGCTTCCGCCTCCCGGGTGGCCGTCTCGGCGCTGACCACCAATTCCCCCTCGACCAGCGGCGGGGCGAACTCGTAAAGAAAACTGATCACGTCGGTGGGGTAATCGTGCCGGAGGTGTCGGAGGTTGACCTGACGGATCGTCGCGTCGTCGGTCACCCGCACCCCGATCTCGCCGCGATCGCAACCCCGGTGCCCCGCCGCGGCGATCACCGCGGCGCGAATCTCGCGCCGCCCCGCCGGGGCGTCGACCCCGTCGTCGATCACGATCGGTACGCCGAGCCGGTCCCCGGAAGGCGGAGGCTCGTCGTCCTCCTCAGGCCGATTGTTGTTGATCCGGGTACTTGATTCGCGCATGGTAGATCGATGTGAGGGACTTGGCGAGACTCTGCCGGATCCGGTGCAATTGTCGGAACGTCAACCCGCACTCGTCGAATTGGCCGTCGGCAACCTTCTTCTGGGCGATCATGTCGACCAACCCTTGGATCCGTGCGGGGCCAGGATCGACCAGCGTTCGGCTGGCGCTCTCGACGGCGTCGGCGAGCATCAACACGGCGGACTCCAGCGTCTGCGGTTTGGGACCCGGGTAGCGGAAGTCCTTGTCGCTGACCGCCTCGCCGTTGGGGTTCTCCTCGCTCCGCTTCGCCGCTTCGCGATAGAAGTACTCGACGAGCGTCGTGCCATGATGCTGCAAGATAAAATCGATGATCCGCTGCGGAAGATGGTGGCTGCGGGCCAAGTCCGCGCCGTCCTTGACGTGCGCGATGATCACCAACGTGCTCATCGCCGGTTGCAGGGCGTCGTGTTGGTTCACCCCCGCCCCCTGGTTCTCGATGAAATACTCCGGCTTGAACATCTTGCCGATGTCATGAAAGTACGCGCCGACGCGGACGAGCAACCCGTGGGCGCCGATCGCGTCGGCCGCCGCCTCGCCGATCGAGGCGACGTTGATGCTGTGGTTGTACGTCCCGGGGGCGCGCTGGGCGAGCCGGCGGAGGAGCGGATGACTGGCGTCGCCCAGCTCCAACAGGCTGAGATCGGTCTGCACCCCGAACGCCTTTTCGACCAGCCGTAACAAGCCGTTCATCGCGGTCGCCGAGACCAGGATCCAGACCCCCGCCCGCAACGCCTCGCGGGCCAACCCCGTCAACACGGTGTTGAGCTGCGGGCCGCGGTACATCGGTTCCAACTCCTGGCCGACACCCCCCGTCGACAACGTCTGGCCGGTCACCACACCGACCCCGATCACCGTCGCCATCGTGATCACCCCCGCCACGAGACCGACGTACAACAGATGCGTCCGGCTGCGGATCCGGCCCACGAGCAACGCACAACTCGTACACGCCGCCGCGAGCGTGACCAGTTCCGCCAAGTCGCCGCCGACCAGCAAGGTGACGCTCAAGCAGACCGCGACCATCAACAACAAGGCCAACTCGCGGCCGTACACCACCGCCGCAAGGATCGACACCATCACCAACGGGATCAGCTCGATCCGCCACTGGTCGCGAGCCCCGTAATACCCGAGCACGACCGCCACCGCGAACACCCCGAGCAACTTCGCCAACTTCTCGCGGTTCAGCAATAACGAGCGGTCGTCGACGAAATAGATGTAAAACCCGCACAGCAGATACACCGCCGCGATCATCCCCGCGTATCCGGCCACCCGCGAGACCCGATCGGGCCACCGCATGCGGCTCACCAACTCTTCCGATTCGCGGCGGAGCAACGTCATCTCCTCCACGCCCAACGGCTTGCCCGCCGTCGCGAGCTTCGATTGGCCGGTGCGATACTTGATCATCACCGGTTCCACCTCCGCGGCCGCCTCGGCGCGGGCCCGCTCGCTCAACTCGTCGTCGTACTTCAACGTCTCATACTCCGGGAGCCGCCGGACGATCCAGTTGGTCAGCATCGAACCGACTTCGGGACCGTTGTCGCGATCAAACCGCTGGGCGAATTGCTCCCGCAAACGGGTCCTCAAATCCTCGCCCACCTGCGCGATCCGGACCCGACTCAGCTCCACCGGTTCGACGTCGTCGGGCTGGTTCGCCTGAACGATCCGGATCAGCCGCTGGTTCCCCTGCTCCGGCGTGTGCTGGCTCGATTGCAACAACCCGTAGCGGTAAACCGAGACCATCGCCGCGTCGATCGCCGCCTCGATCTGCTTCAGCTCAGGGTCGGCCGAAAGCACCGATTGCAGCATCCTGAACTGCTCCGCCGCCGAAGGTCCCCCCGGCTCCCGCGAGTCCGAGTCGACGAATTGGGCGAACGCCCGCTGACGCTCCGGACCCAACTCCTCATACGAAGGGGCGTCGAGCAATAGGAACAACTGGTCCTTCAGGTTGCCCCGCAACTGGGTCAGCGGTTGCGTTCGGTTGCGGTAAAACGGGAGCACCTCCCGGCGACGTTGCTCGCGGACGATCTCCGTCGCCTCGCGGTCTTCGACCTCGAACGTCACCCGCGTGATCAGGTCTCGGGCCGGGATCTCACCTTGGCGGTAAGCGAACGGCGGGTTCCAGGTCTGACAGAGGAGCAACACGCTGAGCCCACCGAGCAGCGTCATGCCGGCCAAGATCGACCAATCGGATTTGTTCCCGCGGTTCCACCATTCGACGAATCGAGGCTTCGGGATCCCGAGGGATTCGATCCGCTGCTTTCCGGCTCGCTGCTTCTTGGTGCCGTTCATGCCGCCCGGTCAGGTGTGAACATGGGGGCGCTGGTGTCCGTCCGCCTCGTAGGCCGCGACGATCTCTTGTACCAACCGGTGACGCACAATGTCCGACGCTTCCAACCGGACCACCCCGATCGATTCCAGTTTCGCGAGCCGCCGCAGCGCGTCCGTCAGGCCGCTGGTGACCCCCTTCGGCAAGTCCTGCTGGGAATCGTCGCCGCTGACGACCATCTTGCTCCGCTCCCCCATCCGCGTCAGGAACATCTTCATTTGCGCGACCGTCGTGTTCTGGGCCTCGTCCAAAATGATGAACGCGTCGTTGAGCGTCCGACCACGCATGTACGCCAGCGGGATCACCTCGATCACGTCTTGTTCCATCAGCGATCGCGTTTGGTCAAAGTCGACCATCTCGCCGAGAGCGTCCAACAGCGGCCTTAAGTAAGGATTGAGCTTGGCACGCAGGTCCCCCGGGAGGAACCCCAAGCTTTCTCCCGCCTCGACCGCCGGACGGACGAGCACGATCTTGCGGACCTCACCCGCCTTGAGCGCCTCGACCGCCGTCGCCACCGCCAAAAACGTCTTCCCACACCCCGCCGGCCCGGTCGCAAACGTCAGGTCAAACGATCGGATCGCCTCGACGTAGCGTGTCTGGCCCGGCGTCCGCGGGTTGATCTTTCGACCCGCGTGACGGATCTCGATCTCCTGGCCGTTGACCGGCAGCAACGGCCCGGCGATCGGTGCCCCCTCCTCCCCCGCGGCGGCCTCCACGTCGAACAAGCTCAGCGTTCCCTTCTTGCGGGATACCTGACGGAGCCGCTCCAGCGTCCGCGTCGCACGACGGACATCGTCACCCTCCCCCGAAACGCGGATCTGCCCGCCGCGGTGCGTGATCGTGACGCCGAAGAGGTTCCGCATTTTGCGGAGATGCTGGTCCCGCGGCCCGAACAGGGTCAAAACCTCGTCCGGGTTGGCGATCGACAGGGTCGCTTCGGTCATTCAGGGTCCTGCGAGGAACGGTTTCTGTTCGCCATCGATTCTATACGCTGTCACACCCCAGGGGCCAACCGACGACGCCACCATTCGTCACGCCGCCGCGGCGAAACAAAGAAACGCCGGCATCACCGCCGCGATCAACGAATCCGTCACGTCCCAAACGCCCCCGAGCCCCGGTAACCAATTCCCGCTGTCCTTCGCGCCCGACAACCGCTTCACGAACGACTCGGCCAAATCACCCGCGATCCCCGACACCGCCAAAATCGGTCCCAACACGAGCGCCCAATAAGGGGATGGCAATAGGTGCCCGGTGGTGGGGTCGCTGGGAAATCCCCATCTCAAACAGGCCGCCGCCACCAGCGTCGCCGCGACAACCCCCCCCAACGCCCCCTCCCATGTCTTCCC
>JAWLFY010000089.1:0-20501 GCA_041685355.1 Pirellulaceae bacterium
TTGAGGATGATCTGGGAATCGATTCGGTCAAACGGTTAGAGATTGTTGTCGGTTTAGGCGATGAGTTCGGTGTCGCATTGGATCAGGAGGCCCGAGATCTCACGATCCGCACGATTTCGGACGTCGCCCGCTGGGTTGACGGTATCTTGCGCCGCGGATCGGAGCGGGGCGAACCTCTCGCCCGTTCGCACGGCGAGTCGGATTTGGCATCCGAGGAGCTCGCGGCCCCGATCGTTCACGCGGCCCCGATCGTTCACGCGGCGGAAAGTCGTGCGGTCCCGGCGCCTCGATTCACGGTGGCACGTCAGGACGATTTCGTCACATCGGCGAAACCGCTCGTCGGAAAGGTGGCCTTCGTCAGCGGCTCGGGCCGCGGTGTGGGGCGAACCATCGCCCGCGTGTTGGCCGCTCGTGGCGCGACGTTGATTGTCAATTCGTTTCACTCTCGGGATCAGGGCGACCAGACGGCGTCGCAAATTCTGTCGGAAGGGGGGTCCGCGTTCCACTTTTGGGGTTCGGTCGCGAACCGGCGACACGTCGACGAGATGTTCGACCAGATCGAGCAGCAGTTTGGTCAGCTTGACATTCTTGTTTGCAACGCGTCGGACGGCCGGATCGGCTCGTTCATGGAGCTCACCGACGAGGATTGGGATCGCGCCTTTCACACGAACGTGACCGGGCACTATCGGTGCGCGGTCAAGGCGGCACCGTTAATGCGTTCCGTCGGGGGCGGGTCGATCGTGACGATGTCGGCGGTCGGGGCGAACGGGTACATCGAAGGATTGGGGAGCCAAGGTGTCGTCAAGGCGGCGGTCGAATCGCTGACACGATATCTGGCGTGTGAGTTGGGGCCGTTCGGGATCCGCACGAATTGCGTGGCGGGTGGTCCGATTTATGGTGACTTGCTTTCTAAATTTCCCGACGCACGAGCGGCTCAGGCTCACTGGGAATCGTTGGCGCCGGACGGGCAGCTTTGCAGCCCTCAGGATCTCGCGAATGCGGTGGCGTTCTTGGTCAGCGACGAGGCGCGGGGGATCAACGGTTCGGTCTGGATGGTCGACCACGGGTTTTCCGCGACCGCAGATCGGCGTTCGGGCCGGATGGCCGCTCGAGACCGCGTGGCGGCGTCGTTCTGATGTTTTAATTTTTGATGAACAGGGGGCGATGCCTAGAAGGGGGCGAGGTAAACGGTGTCATTTTTTGTATGTGGATACACGATCCACTTCGACGATACGATGGCGTACGGCAGCCATCATTTTTTGACGGGTTTTAAGTTTCAGTGTGAGGCGAGGGAGAGCTTTCTTTTTGGCGATCGGGTGTTTGATTTTCCCGGGGTCAAGGCGGCGCTCGAACGAGTTCACCTGTTAACGTCGGACGCCTACTCGAGGAACTTGCGTGCGACGAAGCTTGGTGACCGTGTTGCGATCCTGTTAACCCTTGAAGAATGGGGTCAGGCGAGCGCCAGATTCTGCTATCGCGTGATCGACGCAAACGGGGACGCGGTCAGCGCCGGCTTTCAAACCCTGGTTTGCGCTGACGCCAAGACCGGGATGCCGACGTCGCTTCCCGCGGCGTTGCGTGAGGCGATGAACACGGTGCGGGAGATCGAAGAGGTCGTCTCGGGCGAGTCGTTCCGCGATCGCGTTTTGGCGGGCGGGCGGAAGTGTGGGCGTTTGTTCGGCGATGCGGAACGCGTGATCGCGAAGCGGTTTTTGTCGGCGCGGTACCCGAGCCCCCAAGTGATCGCCGCACCGGCGGAGGCCTTCCGTGCGGAGGCCTTCCGTGCGGATGCTTTTCATGCGGAGGCCCTCGGTGCGGGCGGGTCCGGTGCGGGCGGGTCCGGTCCGCCGTGGGGTCGCGGCGGACCGGGTCGGGGAGACGCACGAGGCACCGAAACCGATGAGCGGGTCGCTTGGTTGTTCGCGGGTCAGGGCGTGTTTGACTCACGACTTCTGCGCGAGCGTCTCGACGCGTATCGGAAGTTTGGGCGATCGTTCCACGAGGAAATCGAACGATGCTCGGCGATCGCGGGCGAGTTGCTCGGCGGTGACGCCGCGGCACTGATCGGTGGCTCGATCGAGAGGATCGATCGGGCTGTGGCCGAAACGCCTGAGTTGTCGCAAGTGGGGATTCACTTGCAAAACGTGCTGGGGGCACGGGTGTGGAAGCACCGTGGCTATCGGCCGGCCGTGCTGATGGGGCACAGCTTCGGCGAGATCGCGGCGTTTGGGGAGGCCGGTTGCTTCGACCTTCCGACCGGGGTGCGGATCGTTTGTCTGCGAGCGAGAGCGGTCGAAGGTCATGGCCCGCGTGACGGCGGGCTGTTGGCGGTTTTCGCCGAACGACATCGGATTGAGGTCGAGGCAAATCTGCTCGGCTTGCATCAGGTGGTCATCGCGGGGCGAAACTACGACCAGCAAACGGTTGCGTCGGGGCCCTCGGATCAGCTTCGGCGATTGGCGTCGTATTTCCGCGGCGTTGGGGTTGTCACCCAACCGATCCCGTCTCCGACATCTTTTCATCATCCTCATCTGCGACGGGCCGCGGCGAGTTGGCTTGCGGAGATGCGTCGCCTCGATTTCCGTGAGCCGACGGAGGTGGTCTTTTCCCCGGTCGGTCGCCGATTCGTCGAGACGGATGACGACATCCCGTCGATCCTGGCGAGCCAACTGATTCACCCCTTCGATCTTCAGGGGAGCCTGTGGGACGTCGCCGCGTTGGGGGTCACCAAGTTTTTGGATTGTGGCTCGTCAGGTTCGCTTGCCCGGTTGGTCGGGAAGGCGTGTCACGAGGAATGGAGTGTGGGCGGGGTCGACGGCGTCGATCCGAGCGAGGGGGGGAATCCGGAGCAGGCACGTCCGGAGGGCGAGGGGGCACATCCGGAACGTGACGGCGATGTGACGGGTCACGGGGAGCGAACCGAGGCGGTTGGCATCGTCGCGCGTGGTTGCATTTTGCCGGGGGGGGCTCGGTCGCCCGAAGAACTGTTGGCGGCGATTGTTGAACGGCGGCGAGGGATAGTGGACCGGCGTGACTTTGATCCGGAATGGTTGGAGGACTTTTACTCGGAGGAGTTGGTTCCCGACCGATCGACCTCCCATTTGACCGGGCATGTCGACGATAGCGACATCGTTTCGCCACCGGGCGTGGACCCTCAACTGTTCGAATCGTTCACGCGAGCGCAGCAGTTGCTGTGCATCGCGTTGGCGCCGTGTGCGGCATCGCTGGGGGGGACGAAACGTGTCGTGTGCTTGATCGGTGCGACGGCGGACGGTTTCGCGGACCAAGACGAAGCGTGGTCGCTGGCGTATGCGGGCATCGATCCCACCGATGCTGCCGTGGATCGCCGAATCGGCTCGGCCCGTTCCGCGTATCGGATGCCTCACGAGGCGGTTCAGGAGGTTTTTGACCGGGTCGTGTGGCCGGGGTTGAAGGTTGTGTTGGTCGATGCGGCGTGTGCGTCCTCGCTGTACGCGGTAACACTCGGCATGCGGTTGTTGGAAAGCGACGAGGCGGATGCCGTCATTGCCGGCGGCTGCTTTTGCCCGGGTCCAGGAAACAGTTGTCTGTTTTCTCAGTTTCGAGGGACGACATCGACGGGATGTCGTCCGTTCGACGCGGCCGCCGACGGTGTCGTATTCTCCGAGGGTGCCGCCTTGGTCGCGCTTCGGAGAGTCTCGGACGCGGAGCGGTCCGGTCTCCCCGTTGAAGCCGTCGTACGGGGAGCGGGTCTGTCGAGTGACGGTCGCAGCCCATCCGCTAACGTTCCCCAGACGAAAGGGCAGATCCTCTCGTTGCGACGGTGTTATAAGCGTTACGGCATCGTGCCGGATTCGATACAAGCGATCGAGGCGCACGGGACGTCGACACCGATCGGGGATTCGACCGAGCTGGAAACGCTGCGACAGTTCTTCGCCGAGCATCGTCAAGAGCCGCTTCCGATCCATAGTTTGAAAGGGGGCCTCGGGCATGCCGGTTGGGCGGCGGGTTCCGCGTCGATCATCGCCGTTTGCGAGTATCTTCAGAATCGCGTCTTTCCCGCGCAGGCGAACCGAGTGGTTCGGTCGGAAGCGTTGAAGAAGTCGGCGGCGACGTTGTCGGTTCCGACTCGCAACGTGTCACTCGCACCCGGACGATGCCGGATCGCCGTGGACGGGTTCGGCTTTGGCGGTGCGAACGCGCACTTGGTGATCGAAAGTTACGAGCCATGGGAGGCGGAGCCGGCCAACGCCGAGCCGTCGGTGGGAGGTCGGGTCAACGGCTTCGCAACCTCTCCGACCGTTCGGCCCGACGACGACCTCCTTGTTGTCGCGTGCTGTGAACTCGATCCGACTGAAGCCGCCCCGTCGGGCTTCCGGTTCGATCGCGAGCAGGTGAAGCTCCCGCCGGGCTATCTGGTGTTGCCGGATCTGGCGGACGACATGGACGTCAGCCACCGCTTGGCGGTTCGTCTGGCCGACCGAATCGTGGCTCAGTTGCCCGATCTTGACGACGCGTTACGCCGCGACACGAGTTTCGTGTTGGCGATGAGCGGGAAGACGGAGCGTGGCATCGAGGCCACGACGCGGATCATGACCGACCGGTTGCGACGGCGATTGTCTGGCGGGGCGGCATGGATCGAACGTCTGGACGCGGCGCACGAGCGGTCGCGGCCGTCCGGGCCTTATACGTTGCAGTGCATGATGCCTAACGTTGCCGCGGGGCGAGCCGCCCTATCCCTCAACTTGAACGGCCCGAATTTCGTGGTCGACTCGGGATCACTTTCTTTGCAGTCGGCACTGGCGTCCGCATCGTTGCTGCTCCGCGGCGGTGAGCACGGCGGGACACGGGTCGCCATTGTGGCGGCGATTCAGACGAGCGGGGCGGGCATGCCTGAGCGTCACTCGTCTGGCGGGTCGCGCGAATCCGCTGCCGCGTTCGCCGTCACGACGCGGCGTTTGGCGAAGGAGCACGGGTGGAAGGAGCTGCTGAAGCTTGATGAGGTGCTTCAGGGTGCTTGGATGCAAACGGGAGGCCACGATCGGGATCGGACGCTTGCTGACGAGACCCGAGATTTGATGGATCTCCTTGGTCGCGAGAAGCGAGGCGAGCAGGTCGAGAGCGAAGCGACGGACCGCGACCCCGCCGAATCGGACGCGGCTTCGGAATCCGCGTGTCAGCTTTACACACCGGTGTGGGTGGAACGCCCGGCCGAAGGGGGCGGGAGTGTTCCGAGCGACCTTGGCACGTCTCGTCTGACGTTGCTCGTCCCGGCCGATCCCGACCTCGTCCGCGAGCTCGTTTCCGCCCTCCCGCGATTCGTCGCAAACTCGATCGTGGCGGACTCGATCGTGGCGGTGGTCGGGAAGGGGGCGAGCAAGGTTGTCGGGTCGGGTGGGGATCGCGACCTGGTCCCGGTCGAGATGTCGGATCCCGAGTCGATCTCGGAGGGAATTCGGAGGATCGACGAATTTGGGCCGGGCCTCATCGCGGCGATTCAAAGGCCGAGCTCGTGGGAACTTTCGGAATCGCTGTCGGCCGTGGCGCATGGGAATGACCTTACCGAATTTCTATTTTTGTTATCGCAACGGGTCGTCGAGCGATTGCGTCAAGGCGCACCGGAATTGTGGGGCGTGTTCCCGGGTGGGTGGTCGGATGTGGTTCATCCTCAATCGGGACCGGTATCGGGTTTGCTTAAATCGATCCGCCGAGAGATTCCGGAAGTAGGAGGCGGGACGATCTGTCTGCGGGGATCGGACATCGAGGGGGCGCTCGGGTCGCTGTTTGAGGAACATTCGAACGGAGCATCGGAGTTGGAGGTCGTCTACGACGGGACGACGCGTCTGGTGAGACGGCTCCGTCCGAGCGCTTCGCAATCGGCCCCCACGCCGCTGACCGAACTCGACGCCGAATCGGTCGTGATTGCGACGGGGGGCGCGCGAGGCGTGACGGCCGTACTGCTGGAAAGTCTGCTCCGCGATCACCGGTGCAAGGTAGTGATTTTTGGGCGAAGTTCCCCCGAACCGGGGCCGCAGAACCCCGATGACCCTGCGGTCGAGAGGCAGTTCTATCACCGCCATCGGCAGGAACAGGGGGGGGCTGGCGTTCGTGAGATGAAGCGGGCGTTTGAACGGACCCGCGCGCGGTGGGAAGCGTACCAGACGCTGGAGCGTCTCCGGGATTTGGGTGGTCACGTCGAATACAAGAGCGTCGATGTGACCGACATCGATCAAGTTTCCCGGGCGGTTGCCGCGGTGGCGGCGCGTCACGGAAAGGTCGATTTGCTGATCCATGGCGCGGGAGTTCAAAATTCCAAAACGTTAGCGAACCGCACGTTGGCAGATTTTCGACACACCTACGCGATCAAGGTCAAGGGGCTCGACCATTTAGTGAAGTGCTGTCAGTCCGAGTTCGGAAAGTTGGTAAGCACGCACGTGTTAACGTCGGCTTACAGCATTTTCGGCAACGACGGCCAACACGACTACTGTGCCGCGAACGAGGCGATGGATCGGCTGTGCGGTTTACAAGGGGTGCGGGCGCCGGCGTGGTCGAGCATCGCCTGGCTCGCGTGGGACGGAATCGGCATGACTCGTGGGAGCGAATATCGGGTGTTGTCTCAACAGCGAGGGCTATCGGCGGTCGATCGGAGCCTGGGGCAGCGACTATTTCGGGAGGTATTTCGGGGGAAGACCGGTTCGGCGATCAACGTTCCGCTTTCGGATTCGGAGCATGTGAAGTATGAGGTGAAGACGGTTCCGGCGATTCGCCCGGGGGAAGGAGATTGCTACGGGGAAGACGGATCGGACGGGGAAGACCGTTGGCAGGGGGACGACGGCCGGACGGTGGAGGTCGGCGTTGACCTGTCGACGGTTCAGTGCCTCCCGTTTCATCGGGTGCGTGATACACCCACGTTGCCGGGGGCGTGGGTCGTCGATCAGTTCGCTCGTGCCGCGAAGCGTCTTGAACCCGACCCAGACGGCCTCGTTGACGTAACGGTGCGTGATCTGTCGTTCTTAAGATTTGTCCGCGTCACCGGGCGGCAGGACACCAACGTGCGTGTTGTTGTCGCCCGACATGGCGGGGGTATCCGCGCGTGGATGCTGGCGGACGTGGTCCATCCGACCGGCCGGGTGATCGCGAAGGATCTGATCTGCGCCCGAGCGAAGCTGACGTTCAGACGTGATATCCGCCCGTTTTTTGCGAGCGAAGCGGAGGGCCCTTTCGGCGGATCGGCGGATGCGCAACGGATGCCGTGTGATCCGTATTGTGACGGTCGGTCCCGAACCGTCTCGCTGTCAGGTCCCTTCGACTGCTTGCGTGAAATCCGAATCGGCCGCGACGGCAGGCGGGCGACGTATGACGCCGGCGGCCGCGATCGGTGGGCTGATCAAATACCCGCGATGCTCCTCGACGCGACCTGGCGTGTGGGGGCGATGTACGCTTGCTCGGAGGATCGCGGGCTGTTCGTCCCGGTCTGTATCGGGCACATGATCATCCCGTTGTTGTCCCGAGATTGTCTGTTGGCGGAAGGCGAATGGGAAATCCGTTCGACCCAACCGAGCCATCGGGACGACGAAATTCGATGGGACCGGACGGTCGCGTTTGATGCGACCGGCGTTCCCCGGTTGCTCGTCGAGCAAGCGTTTGCGAAGCGGATCCGTTCGCGAGTTGGCGAGGCGGTCCGGGGCGCGAGGGATCGGCGGTTGCGTGATCATTCCTCGACGAGTTGAATCGCACTTCGAATCTCGGTCGGTTCGAAGAAAGCGACGACCTCCTCGGGGGGCACCGGTTCACTTAGATAGTACCCTTGGTATTCGTCGCAATCTTGCCACCGTAGGAATCGAATCTGTTCTTCCGTTTCGACGCCTTCGGCGAGCACCGCAAGGCCTAAGGATTTGGCCAGCCCGACGATGCTGGATGCGATCACGCCGTCGTCCAGATCCGGGATGTCTTTGACGAACGCGCGGTCGATCTTGAGTCGGTCGACGGGAAACTGACGGAGGTAGGAAAGTGACGAGAATCCGGTTCCGAAATCGTCGATACTAATACTGGCGCCGAGTTGCTTGATGCTATCGAGTTTTTCGACCGCCAGCGGAATGTCATCGATCAGCAGGCCTTCGGTGATTTCAAAGTCGAGTTGTCTCGGGTCGACGGAATAGTCGTTGAGCGAATCAACGATGCAATCGATGAATCCCGGGTCGTTGAACTGGAGGGGGCTTACGTTCACCGAGATCGTCATCGAGTAGCCTTGGGCATTCCACTGGGCGAGTTGGCGACAGACTTGTCGGATGACCCAATTGCTCACGGGCAGGATTTCTCGGCTTCGTTCCAACAGGTGGATGAAGCGAAGTGGCGGAATGATTTCGTTCTCGGAGCGCCATCGCAGCAGCGCTTCTGCGCCGGTAACGACGCCGGTGTGCAAATCCGCCTTCGGCTGATAGACCAAGAAGAACTCGTCACGCTCCAAGGCCACCGACAATTTTTCCTGGATGTTTCGATATTCGATCAACCGATCGGTCATCCCACGGTCGTAGCGGGCGAAACCCAGACGATGTTCCTTGGCGTGAAACATTGCCGTATCGGCGAAGGCGAGGACGTCTTCGGAGGTTGTCGCCTGTTCGGGGCAGATGCAGTATCCGACGCTCGCCCCGAGAGCAAACTCGGTGTCACCGAGACGATATCGTTGTGCCAGAGTGTGGCCGACCCTTTCGGCGATCTGTTCGGCCTCGTCGGTGGTCTCCAGATCGGCGGAGATGATACAGAATTCGTCGCCCCCCAAGCGGGCGACTTCGGAACGGCCGGCGAACTCATCGATCAGACGTGTGGCGATTACGATGAGCGCCTCATCCCCGGTCGGATGTCCGAGCGTATCATTAATTTCTTTGAATCCGTCCATGTCGATCAGAAACAACGCCATCGGTTTTGAGGTCCGGATCGCGTCATCGACCACTGCCTTGAGCCGCTCTTGAAACTGGAAGCGGTTCACGAGGCCCGTCAAGGCATCGGTGGTTGCGAGAATCTCGAGCGATTTACTTTTTCTTCGAAGGTCTTCGCTGAGCTCGATCAGGGCGACGGTGCGTTGTTGGTAGTACTCTTCGCCCTGTTGACAGCAGAAGTAAGTGCAAGCGGCGACTCCGAGCAGCAGCACCAGTTCGTCGAAGACGGACGTGCTGACCAGCTGATCGAGGCCGTGCACGAAGAGCGAGAATCCGGTGAACGCGAACAGGTTGATGATGAACCACGTGAGGGCGGCGCGGACACCGAGGAGTTGGGAGGCGACCAAGATCGAGACGGGGTAGAAAAGCATCGTGCCGTGCATCGCCGGGTCGCTCACGGAAACGGCGAACAACCCCCCCGCGCTGACGGCCAGATTCAGACTCATGATCCTACGAAAGTTATGGTCCTTTCTTTGGAAAAGGTTGATCAGCAGGATCGTCAGCGAGGCAGCGACGCAAACGCGGGCCGCGTCCGAGTACTCCCGGAACCACAGAAAAATGGCGAAGAATACCCAGGTCAGCCAGAGCACGATCATGAACCGCCATACACGCCGTGCGCGGAGTTCCTCGGCGCTATTCGTCTCGACAAACGTGCCTTGTAATTCAGCAGGCTTGCCCCAATCTCTTATCACAGTTTCCGTCCGGTGTGTTGCAAGCAGCAGGGCGTGTCGATTTGCAAACGGGCGAGTGTCAAAAGGTAGGTCAGAATCCGTCACGCAAATCCCGAAAGTTCGACAAGGGTGTCCGCTTTTCGGAAAGGCTGACTCAGGTCGGATGGTCAGCGTAACCCGAGGCGTCCCCCCGATCGGAACGACCGCGGATTCCGGTTTGATCCGCTGTCGCGTATTTCGGATTTCGTGACGACGGCACCGCGAGGCCGTCGATGGGAAGGGTCGAGTGGGTACCACCGTTCGGCGGGAGGGGTCATGTTGCGAATCGCTGTTTCGGCGTCGATCGCCGTTTTTTCGACGTTTCTGAGTGTTCAAGCGTGCTTCGGTCAGGGCGCGATCGTTTCGGCGGGGGGACCGGTCCATCGCTCCATGGGGGGCGCATCGACGGCGGCCCCGGTGAGCGCGATCGGGGCGTTGTACTGGAACCCGGCCACCATCAGCGGGCTGGAGCGGGGCGAGTTGGAGGTGGGGCTGGGGCTGCTGTCGACCGATCATCGGGTCGATTCGACGTTCGGGGCGTTCTCGGGTTCAACCGAGGCGGATCCCGGTGTATTCCCAGTCCCCAATTTCGGGTGGGTGCATCGATTCCGTGATTCGAGATGGACGCTCGGCGTCGGGGTCAACTCGGTCGCCGGCTTCAAGACCAGCTTGCCGGCCGATCCCACGAACCCGGTGTTGGCGCCACAGCCGACGGGTCTTGGGCGGGTCAGTTCGGAGGCTTCGTTTCTACATATCTCGCCGGTGCTGTCGTACGCCGCGACGGAGCGGCTTTCCTTCGCCGCCGGGCCTCTGATCGGAACGGGGCAGATCGGTCTCGAGCCGTTCATTTTTGACGGGGCGAACGGTGATAATCGCTACCCGTCAGGGCGTTCGACGCGGTACCACTGGGGTGGCGGGTTTCAAGCGGGCGTGTTCTACGAGAGTGAGAACGGCTGGAGTTTGGGGACGTCGATCAAGAGCCCGACGTGGATGGAGACGTTCGAGTTCCAGGGGCAGGACGAGAACGGGCTTCCGCGAACCTTGGCGGCGGAGATCGATTTACCGCTGATCCTATCGATCGGGGCGGCGGTGACGTCCTATCAGGACACCGTCTTGGCGGTCGACGTCCGGCTGATCGACTACGCCAACTCGGACGGCTTCGGCGATCCGGGTCGGTTCGGGGCGGATGGCAGTTTGGCGGGACTTGATTGGAGCAGCGTGTTCTCGACCGCGGTCGGTGTGCAGCGACGCTTCGGCGACCGGTTCCATTTGCGGGGGGGCTACACGTACAACCAGAATCCGATCAAGGACGCCGAGTCCTTTTTCAACGTCGCGTCGCCGCTGTATTACCAACACATGTTGAGCGTCGGCGGTTCTTATTCGTTGTGCCGCGACGTGGCGTTTAACGTCGCTTACTCGCGATATTTTGAGAGCACGCGTCAGGGGCCGATCTTCGCACCGGGGGTCGGCGCCGTCCCCGGGTCGACGGTCACCAACCGTATGAGCGCGGATTTATTCAGCTTCGGCGTCTTGATGCGGCACTGACAGGTCCGTCCGGGTCCGCCGCCCCGCGACACCCCCGGATGGACCCAAGAAAACCCCGGATGGACCCAAGAAAAGTCGGTCCGGGAAGGCACGGAGCGACCGCCGGCACGGAGCGACCGCCGGCACGGAGCGACCGCTGGCACGGAGCGACCGCTGGGAATTCGAAGCGAGTTCCTGGGTTTTCGGATTCAAGACTTCGTCGGCGGGTCGGGACGGGGGAGATCGAAGCGGTCGGAGGTGTGGACGTAGCCGTTTCCCCCCATGCGGCCGACGGTGTCGAGCCGTGCCGCGTCGATCCGGCCGTCGGGGTCGACGAGGCGGTCGTCGACGTGGATCCAGACGACCCGCCCGATCACGACGTTTCCCCCGGCGGGTCCGATCCCGAGCTGGATCGATTGCAGCAGTTCGCACTCAAACGCCCCGGCGGCGTGGGCGACCCGTGGCGGTCGGACGCGGGCCGAGTCGGCTTTCGCGAGGTCGGTCATTTCGAACTCGTCGACGTCGGGGGTCCATTCGGTGGAGGACCGGTTCATCGCGTCGGCGAGGGGTTCGGTGACCAGGTTGACCACGAACTGGCCGTTTTGCCGAATGTTCACGAGGGTATCTTTGGCGGTCCCGTCGCGGCGATTCGCCGGGCAGAAGAGGACGGTCGGCGGGTTCGCGGCGACGCCGTTGAAGAAGCTAAACGGGGCGAGGTTCGCGACGCCGTCGTTGGAGACGGTCGACACCCAAGCGATCGGCCGTGGGGTGATCATTGTGACCAGGTGTCGATACAGGTCGCGGGTGGAGCTTTCGGACGGGTCAACCTGCATCGGGTCGGTTCAACAGCGGGAGGACGGTTTGGTGGAGTGGTTCGGTGGCGGAGACGCAGAACTTGGGGTTCCAGTCGTCGAGTTCGGAGCCGTCGACGGCGGTCAGCTGCGCCCCGGCTTCGCGGGCGATGACGGTGCCGGCGGCAGAATCCCAAGGGGCAACGCTGGTCGCCCAGTAGCCGTCGAGCCGGCCACAAGCGACGTAGCAGAGATTCAGGGCGCAGGAGCCGAGTCGTCGGATCGAGCGGCATCGTTCGAGGACGGCGACGAATCTCGCGACCTCGTCGCTGGAGCGTGACACACCGGCGGGGAAGCTGCAGGCGACGAGGGCGGCTTCGATGTCGACGCAGCGGCTGGCGTGGATCGGATTGCCGTTGAGCCAGGCGCCTTGACCGTCGATCGCGGTAAACAGTTCGTCGCGGGTCGGGTCATAGACCACCCCCAGCCGCATCTTGCCGCGGGCGTGGAGACCGATCGAGACGGCGAAGCTCTGCAGGTGGTGGACGTAGTTGACGGTTCCGTCGAGCGGGTCGACGACCCAGCAGGGAGGCGCGTCGGATTCGCCGCGGCGGACCGCGGGGGGCGGGTCGCCTTCGCCCTCTTCTTCTCCCACGAACGCGTACCCGGGGAACGCGGCATCCAAGCGGCAGCGGATCGCCTGCTGCGACGCCAGGTCGGCGTCGGTGACGAGATCTTTCGGGCCTTTTTCGCGGACGGCGTGGCCGTCGCGGAAACGGTTGAGTTCGTCGGCGCCGGCACGCGCGGCGGCCACGGCGGCCCGGAGGTGGGCTTCGTTCATGTTCGCGTCATTCCGTTTCTAGACGGCGGAGTTCCTCGAGCCACAGCCGGATGTCGTTGTCGTATTCGGTCGACATGTTGCTGATGATCAATTGGCGATGGAAGGCGGCGGCGCCTTGGTCGACATGTTCGGCCGCTTCGGCGCTCGGGAATCGCCGGGTCGGGTCGGGTGCGATCAAGCCCTTGAGGAAGTTCATCAGGAGTTCGTTGACGAGGATATCTTCGGGGAGGATCCGGTCGAGGCGGTTGGGGAGTTCTCGTTTTGCCTGCAGCAGTTCGCGGAGCTTCTCCTTGCCGGAAAAGGGGTTCTTGCCGCTTAGCATTTCGATCAGCACGTAGCCGACGCTGGCGAGGTCGCTGCGAGGCGTCGATTGCTGGTTTTCCAGGACTTCCGGGGCGGCGTACAAGGGGGTACAGTCACGGTCTCGGGGAGGGTCGCGGTAATCGAACGCGGACCCCATGTCGATCACTTTCGCGTGGCCGCTCCGCTTGAGCATGATGTTTGCGGGCTTGATGTCGCCGTGGACGATCCCTTCGCGGTGGAGTGCCGCCAGGGCGGCGAGGCATTCGCGGACGATCGCGACGGCGACGCCTGCCTTGAAGCGACATTGTTCGGGCCCGTCGGTGATAATCACCTCGTTGATGTAACGCCACCGGGTACCGCTGACGTGAGCTTCCAACAATTCCAGACACTGCGGCGCCGTCAGCTCGCGAAGGTCATACCCGTCGACCCACTCCATCATCATCACGCGGATCCGATGCCGCTCGAAGAAGTTCTGCACGTCGAGCAGGTTGTCGTGCTGGATCAACGCGACGCGGGCGGCCATCGTGGCGACACGGTGCATCGCCTCGTCGTACGCCCGGGAGTCGGCGTACCGCTCGGGCGAGAAAATCTTCATCGCGACGGGGACCGTGAACCCGTCGGTGCCGCGGTATTCGGAGAGGTAGACCTCTCCCTGGCCACCGCGGCCGAGCATCCGGAGCATGTGATAGTGCCCGGTCCAACTCAGTTTGCGGCCGCGGGTGATTTCGTCGTAGCGGGCGACCAAGGTGGGGTCGGATTCGCGGACCACCGACCCGGACTGGGTGACGGTCGGGCTCGGCTCGTAGCGTGTCGTCGATTGCATGTTTGGGCTGCCATCCGCGATCGGATCATCGGTCGATCCGCCGTTGGCAAAGCGTATCGAGCTTGGAAGAGTGGGGACGGGAGTTGGAGTTCGGCCTGGCGGAGGTCAAGTTTAATCGACGGTTGGCCGCTCGGGCGATGGCCCCGGGTCGGCTGCGAGTCGGATTCACCAACGGGCGGGGCGGCGACGCTCACGTCCCGGTTTTCCGTTCCCATCAAATGAGCAAGCACGTGGAATCAACGTTACCCGCCGCCACGGCGGAGATCATCCGATCGATCTACGGCGAAGTCCCGGAGGAGCTGGCCCGCGGGATCGAGGAGCTGATTCGATCCCCCCGGACCCGCCGTCGCGACTCGTCCGACTCGTGGGACGAGCGTGACATCGTTTTGATCAGCTATGCCGACCAAGTCCGCGACGCCGACGACCGCCCTCTGGAAACGCTTCGCCGATTCCTGCTCGATCATGACGTGGACGAACTGATCCGCTGCGTGCATCTCCTCCCGTTCTGTCCCTCGTCGGGGGACGACGGGTTTTCGGTGATCGATTATTTATCGGTCGACCCCGGCATCGGGGACTGGGAGGACATTGCCGAGTTAGGGAAATCGTTCGACCTGATGTTCGATTTGGTGCTCAACCACACGTCGCGACGCCACCGTTGGTTCCAGCGATACCTGGAGGACGACCCCGAATACGAAAGATTCTACATCGAAGTCGACCCCGGCACGGATCTTTCGTCGGTTGTCCGTCCCCGCAGCCTGCCGCTGTTAACCGAATTCGACTCGGCATCGGGGGTGCGATCGGTATGGACGACATTCAGCGACGACCAGGTGGATCTGAATTACGCGAACCCCCGCGTGATGTTGGCAATGATCCAGACTTTGGTGGCGTATGCCCGCCGGGGGGCACGGATCGTGCGTCTCGACGCGATCGCCTACCTGTGGAAAGAGATCGGCACGTCGTGTGTTCATCTTCCAAAGACGCACGCCGCGGTGCGTCTGATGCGGGACGTTCTCGATCGGGTCGCCCCCGGGACGTTGGTGTTGACGGAGACGAACGTCCCCCACGCGGAGAACGTTTCGTATTTCGGCGACGGGACCGACGAGGCGCATCTGGTCTACCAGTTCAGCCTTCCGCCGTTGTTGCTCGACGCGATCCACGGCGGCGACACCGAGGTGCTTCAGCAGTGGCTTTCGGGATTGAGTCCGCCGTCGCCCACGACGACGTTTTTTAACTTCACGGCGTCACACGACGGGATCGGCGTTCGTCCGCTGGAGGGTTTGGTCCCGCCGTCCCGGGTCGAGCGATTGGTCGACGTCGTCCGCCGACACGGCGGTCGCGTCAGCATGCGGCGGGGTCCCGACGGGCGTGACCACCCGTACGAATTGAACATTACGTATCTCGATGCCGTCGCCGACCGCCAGACCGTGGCTGCCGACGAACACGCCCGTCGGTTCCTGGCGACGCAGGCCGTGATGTTGGCGATGCGAGGAGTCCCCGCGGTCTATTTTCACAGTCTGGTAGGGACGCCGAACGACCAGGCGGGGGTCGAGGCGACGGGCCAGAACCGCCGAATCAACCGCCACAAATACTCTCGCGAGGTATTGGAAACGGCGATCACGGCGGAGGGATCGTTGCAGCGATCGGTGTACGAGGGTTACCGGCATCTGCTTCAGGTTCGACGTCAGTTGCCCGGATTTCACCCGGCCGCGGGGCAAGCCTCGATCGCCGTGACCGAGGCCGGGCTGATCGGGTTTTGGCGGGCACCGGGGCGCGACGAGCGGATCGCGGTGCTCGCGAATCTGTGCGGGCACGAGCGGTCGGTCCCGGCGGGGTTGCTCGAGGGGGCCCTCCACGACCGTCTCAGCGGCGAGTCATGGACGGGGGACGTGGCGATCACGATGCCGGCGTTTCGGGTACGCTGGATGACGGCGGAATGAACAAATCGACGATCACCGAGGTTCGTCATGGGAATGATCGAGTCACAGTTGGAACGACGAGGGATCCGCGACAAGCGGGTGTTGCAGGCGATGCGGGCGGTTTCCCGTGCCGCGTTCGTCCCGGCCGATCTCGAGGGGGAATCGGAGGAGGACCGGCCGCTCCCGATCGGTTGCGGGCAAACGATCTCCCAGCCTTACATCGTCGCGTTGATGACCGAACAGGTGCGTCCCGAACCGACCGATCGGGCGCTCGACGTGGGAACCGGGTCGGGCTATCAAGCCGCGATCTTGTCGCAGTTGGTCAGCGAAGTCGAATCGATCGAGTACGTCCCGGCGTTGGCGGAGGACGCGAGGCAGCGTTTGGAGTCGCTCGGGTACGACAATGTCCGGGTGCGGTGCGGCGACGGCTATCGAGGGTATCGCCCCGGGGCGCCTTACGATGTGATCGTGGTTGCCGCGGCTCCGGGGGAGGTTCCGCCTGAGTTGATCCGGCAGCTAGCCCCGGGCGGGCGGATGGTGATCCCCGTCGGCTCGCGTGACGAGCAGACGTTGTGGCTCTACGAAAAGGACGGCGATGGCGAGGTCACTCGGGAAAAGCTTGCCCCGGTGATGTTCGTTCCGCTGGTGACGAGCCCGACGGATGACACACCGCCGAGATCGAATCGGCGGTGACCGACGCCAGCAGGTCGAGTTCGTCGTCGTTGATCACCAACGGGGGCATCAAAATCACGGTTTCGCCGAGCGGCCGGATCCACACGCCTCGCTCCGTCGCTTGATGGCAAACGTGACGGGCCATCCCGAGTTCGGGCCGGAACGGCGTGCGGGCAACGCGGTCCTCGACCAATTCGATCCCGACCATCAAGCCGCGGCCCCGGATGTCGCCGACGTGCGGATGTTCGGCGAGCCGCTCGGCGAGTCGGTGTCGCAGCCGTTCCGCTTTGGCCGCGACCTGATCGACCAGGCCGGTTTCGTCGAACAGGTCAAGCGACGCCAACGCGGCGGCGGCGGCGAGCGGGTTTCCGCCGAACGTGTGACCGTGAAAGAATTGCCGGTTGGCGTGGGTCGGGGCGAGAAAGCTCTCGAACACGTGCGGCCGGGCGACGGTCGCGGCCATCGGCAGGTAGCCGCCGGTGAGCCCTTTGCCGAGACACAAGATGTCGGGTGTCACCGATTCATGCTCGCAGGCGAACAGCCGGCCGGTCCGCCCGAACCCGGTCGCCACTTCGTCGCACACGAGCAAGACCTCGAAGCGGTCGCAAAGTGCGCGGACTCGGCGTAGCAGACCGCTCGGGTGGGTCACCATCCCGGCGGCGCCTTGGACGAGCGGCTCCATGACGACGGCGGCTAACTCCGTGTGGTGCTCGGCGAGGATCGCTTCGATTTCGGCGGCGTAGTGGTCACACGCGGTGTCCGGGGTGACATCGGGGGGAAGCCGATAGCTGCACGGGACCGGCCCCCGCAGCGGTGTGAAGAGGATCGGCGCGAAGAGGCGATGGAAGTACTTGATTCCCCCGAGCGAAACGGCGCCGGTCGTGTCCCCGTGGTAGGCCGAACCGAGGGCCAGGTATTTCGTCTTTTCGGGACGGGGGAGCGGACACTGCTGCCAGTACTGGAACGCCATCTTGATCGCGGCTTCGACCGCCGACGACCCGTCGCTGCTGAAGAAGGTGTAGCTGAGGTCGCCGGGCGTGACCCGGGCGAGGGCCTCGGCGAGTCGCTCGGTCGTGTCGCACGACATCCCCAAGGTGGTCACGTGAGCGACGCGGTCGAGTTGGTCGCGGACGGCATCGTCGATCTCATCGCGGCGGTGACCGTGGACGTTGCACCACAGGCTCGCCACCCCGTCGAGAAGCCTCCGCCCGTCGACCGTTTCTAACCAACACCCCTCGCCACGGCGGATCACCAGCGGGTCGTAATCGGCCATCTGCGTGAACCCGTTCCAGTGAAACCGGTGGGCGGCGTTCATCGTGGCGGCGGACGTCGTCATCATGGCGGCGGCTTCGCGGGGCTACGGGTCGAATTGAGGTTCGCTTTTCGGGCCGGTCCCGATAGATTAGGCGGGAAACGCGAAACCTGGAATCGGCCGAAGACTATGGCGCGGGAAGCAATCTATCAGGCATCGGACCCGGAACCGACCGCCGTCACCGAGATGCCTCGGGAACCGGACGTTCGACTTCGGCCGCGGCGGATGGACGAAATGGTCGGCCAAAGGGACGTGATCGAACGGTTGCAGATCGCGATCGACGCGGCCCAGAAGCGGGGCCAGCCGCTCGGACACATCCTCTTTGACGGCCCCCCGGGCCTGGGAAAGACGACGTTCGCGACGGTGATCCCGGCCGAAATGGGGACCACCGTTCAGTTCGCCAACGGGGCGGGGCTGAAGGCGCCGAAAGACCTGCTGCCGTATCTGACGAACGTCTCCGAAGGGTCCGTCCTGTTCATCGACGAAATTCACCGGGTCCCGAAGGCGGTCGAGGAGTACCTGTACACGGCGATGGAGGACTTCCGGATCGACATCATCTTGGGCGAAGGGGTCAGCGCTCGGACGCTTAATTACGAGCTCAAGCCGTTCACGTTGATCGGGGCGACGACGCGGGCCGGGATGCTCAGCGCCCCGTTGCGGGACCGGTTCCAGATCCGAGAGCATCTCGGATGGTACACTACGCACGAGCTGTGTGAGATCGTGATCCGCAACGCGACAAAGCTTGAGGTCACCGTGGACGACCAGTCCGCCGACGTGATCGCCCGCCGGAGCCGAAGTACGCCGCGGATGGCGAATAACCGGTTGTTGTGGGTCCGCGATTACGCGCAAAGCCGCGAAGGGGGACGGGTGAACTCGGAGATCACCCTCCGGGCGCTCGAGATGATCGGGATCGACGCGTTGGGGCTCGACAAACAGGACCGTGGGTACCTCGACACTTTGTTGCGGATTTTCGCCGGAGGTCCCGCCGGGCTCGAAGCGATCGCGCACACGATGAACGTCAGCGGTGACACGCTCGAGGACGAGGTCGAACCGTTCCTGCTCCGCAGCGAGCTGATCGTCCGCACGCGACGCGGGCGGATCGCGACCCCGAAAGCGTTCGACCACTTACAGGTCAGGCCGCCCGAAGCGACCGCTTGACGGTCCGCCGCGGGAGCTTCTCGCGGATCCGCACGCCCGTTGCCACTTCCTTTGTCGCGGGCCTGCGTCACGCAGGATTCGGAACGGCCGCGGACAAGCGTGAGCGGACGGGTCACCGAAACGCACGTCGACATCAGGGGGCGCCCGAACGTCCCGACGGCGACACTCCTCCGAACGGGGGCGGACGCTTTTTTTCGAACCGATCCTTATCCGTTTGCGGCGATCATGTTTTGCATGCTTTCGGTCACGAGCCGTTCGACCCCTGGCGAGTAGTCGAACACCTCGACGCTGACCCACCCCGAATAGTCGATCTCGCGGAGCGCCTTGAAAATCGGCCGGAAGTCGACGTCTCCCATTCCTGGACCTTGGCGGTTCGGGTCGTTGGCGTGGAAGTGGAGCATCGCGTCGGCGTGGCGGCGGATCAGTTCGGGGACCGGGATCGTCTCGGTACTCATCGCCTTGACGTCGAGGTGCAGCCCGACCTGGTCGGACCCGATCATCGCTTGGAGTTCGCGGGCTTCGTCCGCGGTGTTGAGGAAGTTCCCTTCTTGGGGGCCGAGCGGTTCGAGCGCGATCTGCACGTGGTGGGTTTCCAACGCCGGGACGACTTTCTGGACCACCTCCGCCGCGTTGGCCATCGCCTGTTCCATCGGCTGGCCGTCGGCCAAGTTCCGCTGTTGGGGCGAACCGAACACCATCACGTTCCCGCCGAGGTCGTGACACAGACGGACCAGTTCGATCAGGTAGTCCGCGGTCCGCTGGCGGGTCTCGGCGTCGGGAGTGGTGAGATGAAGCCCCTCGGTCTTCGCGAGCAGCCAATGCAATCCGATGATTTCCATTCCCGCCGACTCGACCGTTTCGCGATAGGCCGCCCGGGCCGCCGCGTCGAACAAGCGAATGTCGTCGGCCAACATGAACGGGGCGACCTCCCACCCTCGATAGCCGGCATCGGTCGCGTAGCGGAGGGCACGTTCCAGCGGCCAATCGCCGAACGTTTCGTTGCAAATCGCGTACTTCATGGTCATTCCATCCTCGGAAAAAAAAGCGTCGGGTTCGCGGCCTGAGGCCAGAGACCGGCGAGCAGGACGCCGGCAAGGGCGACCGCTCCGGATTGGGCGATCCCCAGATCGGCAACCAGCGAAGCGATCACGGCGATCGCGGTAATCAGCAGCACGATCGCCGCACCTGGGGCGACCCGTTGAAACAGAAACGGGTAGAGGGCCGGTCGCAGTTCGCCGCTCAGCGGAACCGATCCGCTCGGTGCCCGATCGGCGTTCGGTGCCGGCTGACCACTCGGTGCCGGCTCGCGACTCGATCCCTCGTTCACCAACCGTCGTCTCCCGCCGAAGATCGCCTCCCCACGCCGCCGCCCGGCACCGGGCGATGCTCCGCGATTCTATCGGATCGACGATTTGTGGGTGGCACCGATCGCCGACGATTTGTGGGTGGCACCGATCGCCATCGCCTAATTTGTGGGTGGCACCGATCGCCATCGCCTAATTTGTGGGTGGCACCGATCGCCGATCCTAATTTGTG
>JAWLFY010000238.1:0-4934 GCA_041685355.1 Pirellulaceae bacterium
GAGCTCGTCGGTGCCGACGGCCGCGGCGCCGCGGCGGGGAACGATCGCGAATCGGGCGGCGAGGGTTCGGAAGGGGGCGAGGGTTCGGAAGGGGGCGAATCGGTCGGGGAGGGGTCCAGCCCGCCGGGGAAGGAGAGAACGTCGGCCGCGGGTGGGGACACTTCGGGCGGGGCGGCGGCGACCGAGAACCTGCTCGACGCGCGTTCGATGGCGGAGTTATTGACGGCGCTGCCTGACCCATCGGCGCTTCAGCCGAGACTGCAATTGCGGGAATCGAAGGAGGGTCTCGGCACGTTCAAGGTCGAGGAATCCTTCATGATTTGGATCAAGGCGGGGCTGATCGTCGGCGCGGTGATCTCGTCGCCGATGGTCTTTTATCACCTTTGGTCGTTCGTCGCCGCCGGTCTCTATTCCCACGAACGCCGCTACGTGTATCTGTATCTTCCGGCGAGCGTCACGTTGTTTATCGCCGGCGTCGTGCTCGCATTCTTTTTCGTCCTGCACTACGTTTTGTCGTTCTTGTTGACGTTCAACGCCAGCATGGACGTGGCGGTCGAACCCCGGCTGACTTATTACGTCAACTTCGTACTGTTGCTGCCGCTGGGGTTTGGGATCGCGTTCCAGCTGCCGCTGGTGATGCTGTTCCTGCAACGGATCGGGATCGTCGAGACCGAGCAGTACGTCTCCAGTTGGCGGATCGCGGTGCTGGTGATTTTCTTGCTCTCGATGATCCTCACCCCGGCGGACGTGACGAGCATGGTCTCGTTGGCGGTCCCCCTAATGGTGCTCTATTTCCTGGGGATCTTGATGTGCAAGTACATCCCGCGTGGCCGTGGGCTCGGGAGCGCCGCGTACGACCCGGCGTGAGTCGCCGATTTTTTCGGTCTTTCGGGATTTTCCCCGATTCGGCTAAAGTTTCACGACATCCCGCAAACACGCCCGTCGGTAGGGGGCGGCCACGGTCCCGGCCCGAACGCCAGAGACCGGGCCGGGGCGTGCACGACCCGAGTGGCCATGGAGGAGCCAGAGCATGTTGTTGGACCGAATCGATATCGATGCCCACGGGCCGTTGTTCCGTGTCGAGCTGGGGCCTCTGAGCGAAGGGTTGAACGTCGTGTTCGCGCCGGAAGGGGCGGGGAAGACCGCGGTCGTCCGCTTCATCCGCGACTCGCTCGTCGACCGGGAATACCCGCTCGGGATGATGAACTCGTCGACAGGCCGCGTGGTGTGGGCCGACCGTCATGGGTTGATTCATTGCCGGCGGGAGCAGGACGGGACGTCTCGAGGCCGGCGGACGATCGAGTTCGAGTCCCGCGGGGAATACCCGCTCCGCTTCGATTCGCTCGACCAGAGTTGGATCCGGGGTGCCGCCGACACGACCGACGCGAGCTTGGCGCTCCGCTCGATGCGGGTCCCCGAGTCGATCGCCGATGGGGTGATCACCGATACCGCGGTGACGCACGTCGCCCGCGTCGTGGCGGCCTGCCTCGGGCTCGGGCTCGACCAACCCACCTCGCGTCCGGCCGCTTCCAGCGACGGTGATCGGGTGGCTTCGGGTGACGGCGACCCGAACCGTCCGGCCCGCCGTCACGACCGGCTACGGGCCGAGTTGGCGGAGGTCGTTGCCGAACTGGGGACCCTCGCGGACACCGAAGACGACCCGCGTGGGCTCAACGCCCGCCGCACGACGTTGCTCGAACGATTGGATCGCGCCCCAGAAGGGGATGCCGTTGCCGCGGGCGACTCGGCACCGGGGTGGGTCGACCGGGACGCGATCGTCGGCGAGCTACGTCGGATCGACCAGCGGCTGACCCGACTCGCCCACGCCGAGACGCTTCGTCGCCGCAAGGCTCGGTTGGAAGAATTGCTCGGCGGTTCGGAGATCGGCGGCGGGAAAGACGCGCCGCTTGCCCGCGACGCCTCCCGCTGGCTCGTCCGCCTGTCAGCCGGTCGGTTGCGGCGGTTGGAGTGGAACGAAGCCGCGGCGGAGTCTTGGCGACCGGTTGCGGGGGACGCCGCCCCGTTTTCGCCTTCGCCCGCCGAATCACGTCGGGTTTTGGGGGTTCGAATCGACGGGAACGCCGAGTCCGAATGTGCCGCCGCCGACCGAGCATTGGCATCGCTCGCGGTGCGGATGGCCGCCGGCGATTTGCTCGCCCGGTCCGGCCGCTCGGTCCCCTTGGTGGTCGAACTCCACCGCGAACAGTTCCCCGAAGCGGCCGCCAGTCCGGCATTCGGTGAAGACCCGCTCGCTTCGGCGTTGGCGGATTATGTCGCGTCGGGTCGCCAGATCGTCGTGTTGACCAGCAGCCCCGCGATCGCCGAGTCGCTCACCCGCGGCGGCGGCCGCGGATTCCGGCTGCACGCCGACGCGACCGTTCACCCCCACCGTCCGATGTGGAAGTCGCAGTTCCGAACCGAGTCGTACGTCGGTCCGCACCCCCACCTACACCGTCCGGCACACCACAGCGATTCGCGGGATGCCTCGCCGGAGTTAGTCGGCGCCGCGAAGATCAACCGCGACTTTGACGCCGCGTGGCGAGACGCCTACGGGATCGACGACGGGCCGGCCGCGTTCCGAGTCGCGTCGGCTAGAGGGTCCGAGGGGAATGGCATGCCCGCGGCGAATGGCGGGTCTGGTGTCGATGGCGGGCTTGCCGATACCGACCGGCCAGGCTTGGGGACCGCTTACCGCGACGGGGTGTACTACGGGCACCGGTTCACCACACGCCACGACGCGGCCGCGGAACGGCCACCGGGAGCCCGACAAGGATCGGCCCCGGCGGTCCGGCTTCATCATGCGGATTCGCGCCATCACACCGATTCGCTCCATCACGCAAACTCGCCTCATCACGCGGATTCATGGAACCCCGAATCGTCTGGATCGACCGACTCCGGCCGGTGTGACCCGTCGGCGGAAGGGAGCCCGTTCTTCTTGACGGTCGACAGCCCGATCGACCAGGCGCCGTCGATCGACGCGGTCCTGGCGGCCCGACTTCGTGGGCTCGGGATCACGCACATCATCCATTTAATGCGAGAGGACTCGAACCGTTTGGCGGATACGTTGGGCGTCGCCAACGTCAACGCCGCCGCGATCCGCCGCTGGCAAGCCGAATGCCGGTTGGTGTGCCGCGTGCCCCAGCTTCGCGGGTTCGACGCCCGGATCCTCGTCGGTTGCGGGATCAACGAACCGTCACGGCTCGCCGCGATGCCGCCGGTGGAACTTTTGGAACGGGTCGAGGCGTTCCTGGCGACCGAACGGGGGCAACGGATCTTGCTCAGCGGGAGCAGCTACGAGTTGTGCCGGATCACGAGTTGGATCGCCTCGGCAAACCGGTCGATCGCGGACCGGTCGATCGCGGACCGGTCGAATGTCGGGGCGACGCGACCGGCCGCATCACGCGGACGATGCGGCGAAGACCGCGTCTCGCTGCGGCTCGGCCCCGATCACGATCCGTTACGGTCCGGCTTCGCCGTGGCCGCCACGGCGCCCGACGACGGTCGACGCGCCGGCTCGTTTGACCCCAAGTCACACGTCGAGGATGGCGAAGCGGCACGGTATTTCCTTGACCAGGACTCCCCGATCGAAGAGCTTCCGGGGATCGGCCCGCGGATGGCCGAACGGCTCGTCGAAATCGGCGTCGAGTGGATCGAAGATCTTCTCCAAGCCGAACCGGAGTCGATCGCGGAGAAGCTCGGGCACCGCCGCGTCGATGCCACGATCGTCCGCCGTTGGCAGCACCTCGCGTCGCTGATGTGCCGAGTCCCTGGCTTGGAAGGGTTCGAAGCGAGGCTCTTGGTGGCTGCCGACATCACGACACCGGAAACGCTTGCCGGACATGACGCCGAGCAGGTGCTCGCGGCGATCGGGCCGATCGTTGATGGCCGCGACGGGCGGCGGATTCTTCGGGGGCGACCGGCCCCCGGCATCGAACAAGCCGCCGACTGGGTCGCTTCGGCCGCCCGCGTCGGTTCGCTCCAAGCGGCTTGACCAAGCCTGACGCCGGCGGACCAACCGTGACCGAACGCCCATGACCGAACGTCCCCTGATCACGCTGACGACCGATTTCGGCGACGGCAGCCCCTACGTCGCGCAGATGAAAGGGGTGTTAACCGGGCGAGCGCCTGAGGCCAGCCTGGTCGACGTGACCCACGCGATCCCGCCACAAGACGTCACCGCCGGGGCGCTCGCGATCGCCGAGACGACGCCCTGGTTTCCTGAGCGGACGGTTCACATCGGGGTCGTCGATCCCGGCGTCGGGACCGGCCGTCGAATCCTCGCCGGACGGCTCGCCCGAGGCTGGTTCGTCGGCCCCGACAACGGATTGTTTTCGCTCGCCGAGATTCACCACGCGGTCGTTTTAGAGAACCGGGATCACTGGCTCGCGAACGTGACCGCGACGTTCCACGGCCGCGACGTAATGGCCCCGGTCGCCGCGGCGCTCGCCGCCGGGGTTCCTCTCGAGCGGCTCGGCCCGGCGACGACCGAATGGGTTCGGTTGAGTCTGCCCCCACCGGTCGTTTCGGGGGACCGGGTGATCGGGAAGGTGATCCACGTCGACCGCTTCGGCAATTTGGTCACGAACCTCCGCCGCGAAGAGGTCGCCGCGGATCCCGCCGTGACCGTCAAGGATCGCCCCGTCCGCTTCGTTCGATGCTATGGGGAGGCGGATCCCGGTGACTTGGTCGCGTTGATCGGGTCTTCGGGACGCCTCGAAATCGCCGTGGTCAACGGCAGCGGTGCCGAAGCGGTCGGTCGCGATCCGGCCGTCTCCGCCGGGACCGTTACGAGCCCACCAGAATAAACAGAGCGACTCTTATCGGCGCTCCATCAGGACGACGTCGGGCGGGCGGAGAGCGTCAGCAGGATTTCGCCAAGCACGTCGAGTTCGTGTTGTCCGAAGCGGTGCGAATCCGCGACGAGCGTCTCTAAG
>JAWLFY010000090.1:0-20166 GCA_041685355.1 Pirellulaceae bacterium
GCCGAAAACCGGATCATCGTCATTCCACGCGTGGCCGTCGCCCCCTGTTGCGGCGTCCGCTTCCCTGCTTAGATCACGGCGTTCCGCTGCGGCGTGCCGGCGAGCCGCCCCCGCGTTCGCCGCCTTCCGCCGTGCCCCCCAAATTCGCCGACCCGACCGATGGCCAAAGCCCCGAAATCCGCGATCCAGCCGACCCGTGCCGAAGACTACCCCGAGTGGTACCAGCAAGTGATCCGCGCCGCCGACTTGGCGGAGAACTCGCCGGTCCGCGGGTGCATGGTGATCAAGCCGTGGGGCTACCAGCTGTGGGAGAACATGCAGCGGGCGCTCGACGACATGTTCAAGGCGACCGGGCACCAGAACGCCTACTTCCCGTTGTTCATCCCGATGAGCTATTTGGAGAAGGAAGCAGAGCACGTCGAGGGGTTCGCCAAGGAATGCGCCGTCGTTACCCATCACCGGCTCGAACCCGACCCCGCCGGCGGACTCCGGCCGGCGGGCAAACTGGAAGAGCCGCTGATCGTCCGCCCCACGAGCGAAACGATCATCGGGGCGACTTACGCGAAGTGGGTCCAAAGCCACCGCGACCTGCCGATCTTGATCAACCAATGGGCCAACGTCGTCCGCTGGGAAATGCGGACGCGGATGTTCTTGCGGACCGCCGAATTCCTCTGGCAAGAAGGCCATACCGTTCACGCGACCCGGGAAGAGGCGATCGAAGAAACCGAGCGGATGATCGACGTGTACGCCGACTTCGCCGAAAACTGGATGGCGATGCCGGTGATCGTCGGCAGCAAAACGCCTGCCGAACGGTTCCCCGGCGCGGTCGACACGTTGTCGATCGAAGCGATGATGCAAGACCGCAAGGCGCTTCAAGCCGGCACCAGCCATTTCCTCGGCCAAAACTTCGCGAAAGCCCAAGAGATCGCCTACCAATCGGAAAGCGGTCGCCGCGAGTACGCCTGGACCACAAGCTGGGGCGTGTCGACCCGGCTCGTCGGCGCGTTGATCATGACCCACAGCGACGACGACGGGTTCGTGCTCCCGCCGCGGCTGGCGCCGACCCAAATCGTGATCCTGCCGATTTATCGCGACGACGCGGGCCGCGGCGAAGTCATGAGTCACGCCGAATCGCTCCGCGACGAACTTTGCCGACAATCGGCGTTCGGCGCCCCGGTTCGCGTCGAGATCGACGACCGTGACGTCCGCGGCGGCGAGAAGAAATGGCATCACGTCAAACGGGGCGTCCCGATCCGGATCGAAATCGGACCGAAAGACATCGCCGCCGGGACCGTCTTCGTCGGCCGCCGCGACCAGCCGAAGAGCGTCGGCATGCCCCGCGACCAATTCGTTCGCGGCATCGGGGACACGCTCGAGGAGATGCAACAAGGATTGTTCGACCGGGCGAAATCGCTTCGCGAACAACACTCGGTCTCCCTCACCGATGAAAAAGGGTTCCGAGAGTTCTTCACCCCCACCACCCCAGACGGCTCCGAGATCCATGGCGGTTTCGCGACCTGCCACTTCGCCGACGAACGCGACCTCGAACCGCTCCTCAAGGAACTGAAAGTCACGATCCGATGCCTTCCCCGCGGCAGCTCGGAAAGTCGCGGGAAATGTTTCTTCACGGGCAAGCCGGCCGAGCAGCTCGGGATCTTCGCCAAAGCCTACTGAGTCGAAGGTCGCAACCCCGTTGGGGTTGATCGATCGTTTGGGGCGTCGGTCACCCAGGGTTGAAGCAACCCTGGGCTATGGGGCGTAACGCCGTTGGCGGAAAGAACCCGGCCTCTTCACGAGTCCGGCGACGGTCATGCCGTCGCAGATGTGGTGAAGTCGCCAACGTCACCGCGCCTCGCGGAGCAGCCGCCAACACCCCGAAACGTTCAACACCGAAATTCCGAATCCGACCCGCAGGATTCGGGACAGGATCGTGCGATCTTTGTGCAGACGAAGGATCGGCGTCTGATCCATCACCAGAACGACCGGCTGTCCCGTCAGCCTCAACATTTCCGAGATCAGCTGCCAAGGCGGCGAGGGCGACCCGGCGCGAATCTCCGCGAGGTCGCTCGATCCGAATTCGACCCGAAACTCGCCGCGATCGCCGCCGCTGCGAACGGACACCGTTCCCCCGCCGACTCGCAGCGTCAGGTCGGCGACGACCTCCATCCGCCCGTCCGGAAGTCTCGCGAGGGGAGCCGCAACCTGCTCAAGCATCCGCGGCGGCACGATCTCGGGTGCGAATCCGCAACGTCCCGTCGACCCGCCAATGGGCGTGTTCCGCGTCCGGGCCGGTGCTGCTTGGGACATGCAAACTGAATTGGTCGAACTCGTAAGTGATCTCGGCGTTGCGGCCGGTCAGCTTGTCGTAAAGCCCCGCTGCCAATTCGGGCCACGTATGGGTCGCTTGATCGGTTTCTGACATTTTCTCTACCTCGCTCAGGTCGTTGAAGTTGCCGCGGGTTCCCGAATCGTCGGGGCGACTAATCGACGGTAGAGGGCGGGCAAGATTAGGTCCGTCGGGTCGATTCAAGGCTTCCCCTCTCACGTCTTCCCGTCGGGGCCGGCTTCGGGATACGGATCCCGCATGACCTCCCCGGCCGGAATCTCGTCACGGGTCAGATAGGGCGCCGTCGGCAAGCTTTCGGCCCCCATCAGTCGGGCGACCTGCTGCAACGTCATCAGGATCTGCTGACGCTCGTATTCGTCCAACGCCGAAAGCGCGTCTCGAAAACGGTCTTGAAGCAGCGACGGGGCGGCGTGCAGGAGCGATCGGCCTTGGGGCGAGATCGCGATCAGCACCGAACGCCGGTCATCGGGACTCGGCTCGCGACAAATGAGCGATCGACGCTCGAGCCGCTGCAGGATTCCCGTCACGGTCGCCTGACTCAGATGGACCGCCTGCGACAACGCCTTCGGCGAAACCGGGCCCAGGCGGAGCACCTCCTGGAGCACGGCGAGTTGCGGTCCGGTCAATCCGTGTCCGTCGACGAGCCGCCGCGAATGGAGATCGACCGCTCGGATGATCTTACGGATGGCGGCAACGATCTGCTCCTCGTCAGACATCACGGGCGGGGACTTCAAAAGCGAGGGATGCGAGGCGGGAGGGAGTACCGTATGGAGCACGCCGGTCGGTCACGTGGTTTTCAAACGGTCAGCTTACCCCGCATCCCGGAACCTGGGGTACAGGTGGCCCACGGAACGAAGGCCCACGGAGCGAAGGCCCGCGGAACGAAGGCCCGCGGAACGAAGGCCCGCGGAACGAAGGCCCGCGGAGCGAAGGCCCACGGAACGAAGGCCCGCGGAGCGAAGGCCCGCGGAACCGGGGAACGTTCAGCCTGGAAAGCAGGTCCGTCGAAGTTTGTCGTGGGTCGGCGGGGAAACCGGAGCGTGGGGATTCCGAGGAACGGGTTTTCGGAGGCTCTCAGATCCGGGTTTTCGGAGGCTCTCAGATCCGGGTTTTCGGAGGCTCTCAGATCCGGGTTTTCGGAGGCTCTCAGATCCGGGGCGTCGACCCGAGACCGAAGAAACAACATCCGTACACCTGCCCGAGTCCCAAGAACTGCTTTCAACTCAAACCAATCTCCGCTATGCTCTGGTCTCTCGTGGAACGTCTCCACCGAAGTCCTTCGCCAGAGGATGATTTCGAATCTGGCACCTTCAGGAAGACTCGATGACAGAGAAAGAATCCTTACTTAGCTATCAAGACCAAGACTACGGGACGAGTCCTACGGAGGTCCGGGATACCGACCAGTACAACGAGGAATACGTCCGTGGGTTCGTCGAGAAATGGGACGAACTGATCGACTGGGAGCAGCGATGGGCTGCCGAGGGCGACTTTTTTATCGAAATGCTACGCTCCCGCGGGGTGCGGCGTGTCCTCGACGTGGCGACCGGCACGGGTTTCCACTCGGTGCGGCTGATCGAGGCGGGCTTCGACGTCACCAGCTGTGACGGGAGCCCGTACATGCTGTCCAAAGCGTTCGAGAACGCCCGCCGTCGCGGGCATGTTCTCCGCACGGTGCAAGCCGATTGGCGATGGCTCAACCGGGACGTGTACGGCCGGTTCGACGCGGTGATCTGCCTCGGCAACTCGTTCACCCACATGTTCGAAGAGCGAGACCGCCGGAAGGCGCTCGCCGAGTTCTACTCGGCGCTGGTGCACGACGGGTACTTGATCGTCGACCAGCGGAACTACGACCAGATGATCGATCACGGGTTCAGCTCGAAACACAAGTTCTACTACTGTGGTGAAAAGGTTTCGGCCGAACCGGAGCACGTCGACGCCGGGCTCGCCCGGTTCCGCTACGCGTTCCCCGACGGTTCGGTGTACCACCTGAACATGTTTCCGCTTCGCAAAAACTACACGCGGAAGTTGCTCCACGAGGTCGGTTTCCAGTCGATCAACACGTACGGCGATTTCCAGGAAACGTACCACGACGACGACCCGGACTTCTTCGTCCACGTCGCTTCGAAGGAATACAAGGATACCCCGCCGAGCGACTTCGAAACGTCGAAGATCTCGCGTGAGCAGGCGACCGAAGGGGGTTCGGCATGAGTTCGACATCGGACCAAGCTACCGAAACCGCTCGGCAGTACTACAACAGTTCCGACGCGGACCGCTTTTACGCGACGATTTGGGGTGGCGAAGACATCCACGTCGGCCTTTACGAATCGGCGGACGAGCCGATCAAGGACGCCAGTCGTCGGACGGTCGACCACTTGATCGATCGGCTCGAAGGGATCGATTCGTCGTGGAAAGTGCTTGACGTCGGTGCGGGGTACGGCGGCGCGGCGCGGCGAATGGTCGAGCGATTCGGATGCCGCGTGGTGTGCGTGAACCTGTCGGAAGCCGAGAACGAGCGGAACCGGACGCTGAACCGGGCCGCAGGGGTCGACGACAAGATCGAGGTGATCGACGCCAGTTTCGAGCAACTCCCGTTGGCCGATACGTCGTTCGACGCGGTGTGGTCACAAGACGCGATCCTGCATGCCGGCGACCGCCGCCGAGTCCTCCAGGAGGTCGACCGCGTGCTCAAGCCGGGCGGGCTGTTCGTGTTCACCGACCCGATGCGCGCCGACGACTGTCCCGAAGGCGTGCTCGACCCCATCCTCGCCCGGATTCACCTCTCGGACCTCGGTTCGCCCGGCTTTTACAAGTCGGTCGCCGAAGAACTCGGGTGGCGCGACCTGGGGTTCGAAGACCGCACCGACCAACTCGCCCGACACTACGCGCGGGTGCTCGAAACGACCGAACGTCGCGCCGGCGAACTTGCCGGGGAGGTTTCGGATGAGTACATCGAGCGGATGAAGGCGGGGCTGAAACACTGGGTCGATGGCGGCCAGAATCGCCACCTCGCGTGGGGCGTGTTCCTGTTTTCAAAACCGTAACCTTTGCCGCCCGGCTCTTCGCCGGGGCGCCGATAGGGACCCGACGGGAGGAGCGAGGACTTGGACCGCAAAGCGACCGATGAACCGGTCTCGGCAGACGAACTTGGGTCGGCAGATGAATCGGTCACGGCAGGCGAATCGGTCGTTGAGGAGCTTGCCGACAACGCGAGCGAGATGCCTTCCGTTCAGTGGGGGCGTCATTTCGAGATGCACCCGGTGGTCTTCCCGGCGGGCGCTTTAATCGTCGTCTCGCTGGTGTTGGCCTGCTTCCTGCTCCCCGGTGACGACCTGCAACAGCGGTTCGTCGCGATCCGGAATTGGATTGGCGGCCAGTTCGGATGGCTCTATGTCGCCTCGATGTCGGGGTTCCTGGTTTTTGCCGCGTGGCTCGGGCTCGGTCGCTTCGGCCACGTCCGACTCGGTTTGGATGACGAGGAGCCCGAGTTCAGCCGCGTGTCGTGGTTCGCGATGCTGTTCAGTGCGGGCATGGGGATCGGGCTGCTGTTCTTCAGCGTCGCAGAACCGATCTACCACTATCGGACGACGCCGCCGGGGTTCGCCGAGGGACTTGAGCCGTCACGTCTCTCGATGGCGGTGACGATCTTCCACTGGGGGCTGCACCCTTGGGCACTGTACGCGACGGTCGCGCTCTGTTTGGCGTATGCCGGGTTTCGCCGCGGCTTGCCACTCAGTTTCCGTTCGTTGTTGTATCCGGTGCTCGGCGACCGCGTGTGGGGACGCACCGGCGACGTGATCGACACGTTAGCGATCATCTCGACGCTCACCGGCGTGGCGACCTCGCTCGGAATCGGCGCGAAACAAGTCAACGCGGGGCTCGCGTTCCTGTTCGAAATCCCCACCTCAACCGGGGTCCAAATCGCGCTCATCGCCGGGATCACCGTGATCGCCACCGGCTCGGTCGCGGTCGGGCTCGACGGGGGAATTCGCCGGCTCAGCGAACTCAACCTCGCACTCGCGGCGGTGCTGATGGTGGCAGTCATCTTAGGCGGCGGACTGATCAGCTACATGGGTGCGGTCGTGGAGAACGTCGGTGGGTACCTGCAGGTGCTGCCGTTCAACGCGTTCCGCACCGGCGCGTTCAACCTCGACGGCCACGAATGGCTGATCAACTGGACGGTGTTCTACTGGGCTTGGTGGATCTCGTGGTCTCCGTTCGTGGGGATGTTCATCGCCCGCGTCTCTCGGGGCCGGACGATCCGCGAATTCATCGCCGGGGTGCTGCTGGTCCCGACCGCCGTTGGACTCGCGTGGCTGACCGCCTTCGGAACGACGACACTTCAACAACACACCGACCACGAATCGCGACTGTTGGCCGACGCGGACTACCGCGCCGAGGATCACCTGCCGTCGTACTGGGTCGCCGACACCGACGAGGCTGGCGAGCCGATCAAGACGGAATCGGGTGAGTTTCAGCGAACCCTGAGGGCGATGACTTCGGTCGAATATCTCGACGCCGCCGTCGTCACCGAGGATGGCCGATCAAGGATTCAGACGCTGCCGACGGTGCTCTTTTCGCTCCTCAACGGCCTGTTCACGACCCGCTGGGTTGTCGTCGTCACGGTCGGCATCGCGACGCTCTGTATCGTGCTCTTTTTTGTCACCTCGTCGGACTCCGCGTCGATGGTGATCGACATCATCGCTTCGGGCGGCAACCCGAACCCGCCGCTCGGGACACGGCTGTTTTGGGCGATCACCGAGGGGCTCGTCGCGTCGGCGCTATTGCTCGCCGGCGGACTCGACGCGTTGCAAGCGGCCTCGATCGCCGCCGCGCTGCCGCTGTTGGCGATCCTACTCGTCGCGTTCTACGCACTCTATCAATCACTCGTCCGCTACGAGCTTCCCCGTAGCGGGCCTTCCCCGTAGCCGGCCTTCCCGTAGCCGGACTCGGCAAGAGTTCGGGGCGTCACCCGTGCACGCCGCCCCGTCGGAAGTCTTCACGACATCCGCTACGGTCGCCGCCCCGTCGGAAGTTTTGGCGGAACCGTCCGAGCAATTCTGCACTCTGGGACGAATCGTTGACGACGTGGACGCCGAGTTTGTGTCGTCGACGAGGACGACGGTTACGCGGCGCGTCGGCGAAGGGGGCGCACTTCTCAGGATCGGCGAGTACTCGGTCGTCGCCAGGATCAGTTTGTTCCGCGGAAGTCGGGTTGGTATTCTACAAGTCGAGATCCTTTGATACCCGCCCTCCCGCCCCTTCCCCTCCGAATGTCATTCGACGCGTCCCCGTCAGCGAAACGGCATTCCGAT
Organism: Pirellulaceae bacterium; assembly: GCA_041685355.1. Taxonomy (GTDB): domain Bacteria; phylum Planctomycetota; class Planctomycetia; order Pirellulales; family Pirellulaceae; genus JAWLFY01. The sequence goes on from JAWLFY010000090.1 coordinate 7,660, forward strand.
TGTCCGCGGTTCGTCGGCCCGTTCGCTCATGTGTGGCGTCTGCCGGTCACGAAACGGATTCTCGGGATCGGATGGGTCCTAGCTTTTTCGGGGCTGGCTGGTTCGGGGACCCCAGCAGCGGCGGACGAAACGATCGGGGACGGCAGGGAAACGTTTTTCGAACGGCGGATCCGGCCGGCGCTGATCGAGCATTGCCTTGATTGTCACTCGGAAGAGACCGAACGGAGCGGCGGCTTGTCGCTCGATTCGCGGCAGGGTTGGGCGACCGGTGGCGACCTCGGGCCGGCCGTGGTCCCCGGAGATGCCGAAAACAGTTTGCTCCTGCGGGCGATTCGGTACGACGAGCCCGATTTGCAAATGCCGCCTGACGGCAAGCTCGACGACGAAACGATCGCGGCCTTCGAGCGGTGGGTCACCGGCGGCGCCGTCGACCCTCGGGTGGCGGCCGGTTCCGATCCGAAACCCCAAACCGGGCTTCCCGTCGAACGTGCCGACGAGCATTGGGCTTACCGACCGGTTGAGACCCCCGCGGGATTCGACTCGCCGTTGAACCGGTCAGAATCGGATGCCGCTCCGGACGAGCCCGGCTCGATCGTCGACACGTTCTTGGATCAGCGATTGGTGGAAAGCGGCCTGACCGCGGCGGGGCGGGCGAGCCGAAGGGCTTTGGTCCGCCGGCTGACTTTTGACCTGACCGGCTTGCCGCCGACCCCGGCGGAGATCAACGCGTTCGTCCACGACGATTCGCCCGACGCGTACCTTCGTTTGGTCGACCGCTTGCTCGCGACGCATCACTTCGGTGAACACTTCGCGCGGCGTTGGATGGATGTCGCCCGCTACGCCGAGTCGGTGACGCTCCGCGGCTTGGTGATCCCTCAAGCTTGGCGGTACCGAGACTACTTGGTGATGGCGTACGCCGAGGACCGTCCGTTCGACCGAATGATCCGCGAGCAGATCGCCGGCGACTTGCTGCCGCGAGCCGAATTGCGTGAACGCCAATGGTCGTCGATCGCGACCGGGTTCCTGGCGATGGGGAATAGCAACCTGGAGGACCAAGACAAAACGAAGCTCGACTTCGACCACATCGACGAACAGCTCGAGACGATCGGCCGCGCGTTCTTGGGTCAAACGATCGCCTGCGCCCGCTGCCACGATCACAAGTTCGACCCGATCCCGACCGCAGACTACTACGCGTTGGCCGGCATCCTGCGGTCGACGACCGGCATGGAGCACAGCAACGTTTCGCGTTGGATCGAGCGAGACCTGCCGCTGAGCGAAGACGAGACGCGTCGATACGAACGACTGGCGCGCGACCTCCGCCGCATCGAAGCAGAACTGAAGGAACTCGAAGCGGCCGACGGCGGACCGACGGGCCGCCGCGTCGCCGTGAAAGATCTCCGTGGCGTCGTGGTTGACGACCACGAAGCGAAGCTGGTGGGTGAGTGGTCCACGTCTTCCTCGGTCCCCCGTTTTGTCGACGATGGCTATCGACACGACGGCAACCGCGACCAAGGGGAGAAAACCGCGACGTTTGAACCGAAGAGTCTGAAGGGCGGAACCTATCGCGTGCGGATCGCCTACACCGCCAACCCCAACCGGGCGAGCAACGTGCAGGTTCAGGTCTTCAGCGCGAACGAATCGGTCACGCTCCGGGTCAATCAACGCAAACGGCCTCGCGAAGACGGGTTGTGGCACACGTTGGGCGAGTTCCCGTTCGAGGAAGAGGGGCAAGCCTACGTGATGGTTTCCAACGAAGGGGCGAACGGTCACGTCGTGATCGACGCGGTGCAGTTCTTGCCCGCGGACGAGGTGGCGACTTCGACGGCCGATCCGACCGACAATCAGGCGTTGGCTGAGCGGGAGGAACGTCGGGCGGAGCTCAAGCGGAAACGGCGTGAAATCGAAGCCGAGCTCGACGCCCGACCGGAGTTCTTGACGATCGTCGAAGCGGACCCGGTGGACGAGATCGAGATCCGGATCCGCGGAAACGTCCACAGCCTCGGCGAACCGGTCTCGCGCGGGTTCTTGTCGGCCCTTCCGCCGGCCGAAGAATGGGCAGATCGGATCCCGCCGGATCAGAGCGGCCGGGTCGAGTTGGCCGAGTGGATCGCCGACCCGCGGAACCCGTTGACGGCGCGGGTTTATGCGAACCGCGTTTGGAGCTGGCTGATGGGAAGCGGGCTGGTCTCGACCGAGAACAATTTCGGAACGACCGGCGCGGCACCGACGCACCCCAAACTGCTCGATCGGCTGGCGGTCGAACTGGTGGACAACGGCTGGTCAACGAAACAGCTGGTTCGGACGATCGTCACCAGCGAAGCCTACCGGCGACGCCTCGTCATCGGGGATCACCCCGGTCGGGCGATCGACCCGGACAACCGACTCCGCTGGTCGGCGAACCTGAAGCGGGTTCCGGTTGAGGCGATGCGGGACGCGATGCTGTGCGTCAGCGGCGAACTCGACCGACGCGTCGGCGGTTCCCGGATCCGCCCCGGGACCGGATCCGACTACAGCTATCGTCACCAAGCGGGCCGCCGGAGCCTGTATGACCCCGTCTTCCGAAACTCGCTCCCTCCGCTGTTCGAGGTCTTCGATTTCGCGGACACCAGCGTCTCGGTCGGCAGCCGGAACCGGAGCACGGTCCCGACCCAGTCGTTGGCTTTGATGAATCACCCGTGGGTGATCGATCGGGCCCGGGCCGCCGCCGAACGCTGGCACCCCCAATTCGACACGCCCAAACGGGTCGACACGCCCGAACGGGTCGACAAGTCCGAACGGGTCGACAAGTCCGAACGGGTCGACACGCCCGAACGGGTCGACACGCCCGAACCGTCGCGGCAGAAACTTGGGCCACTCAAGAGACTTTACGAGGCGGCGGTGGGCCGTCCGCCGACGCCAGAAGAACTCGAGATCTCCCTCGAGTACCTTTACGGTTCGACACACGACGATGTCGCCGGCGGCGATCCCGGCCGAGCCGGTTTCGTTGACCGGGCACGACTGGAGGGGCTGATTCAAATGCTGTTCGCCTCTCCCGATTTTCGCTTTTTGGATTGAACGATGACTCTTGGCAAACCGCTCGGCGAACTTCGGCTACACGGCGTTCCGCCCGACGACACCCGTGACGACGTCGAGCGGGTGCGACGGCTCGCGCGCCGGGACTTCCTGTACCGGGCCGGTTGTGGATTCGGTGGCCTCGCGGCGACGGCGATGGCTGTGCGCGACGCGGGGGCGGGGGCGTTGCCTGAGACTCACCATCCGCCACGGGCGAAGCGGGTGATCTTCTTGTTCATGCAGGGTGGCGTCAGCCAGGTCGACTCGTTCGACCACAAGCCCGAACTGCAGCGGAACGACGGCCGAAAGATGCCGTTCGACGACGCCCGCGCGATCGCCAAGACCGGGATGCGGGGTACGGAACAGCGGTTGATGCGGTCGCCGTGGGCATTTCAACGCTACGGAGAGAGCGGCCGCGCCGTTTCGGAATTGTTCCCCGAGACGGCTCGGCACGTCGATGACCTCTGCTTCCTGCACGGGATGCACACCGACGGGGTCGCGCACGGCCCGGCGACGCTGTTCCTGCATTGTGGGTCGACCAACTTCGTCCGCCCTTCGCTCGGATCGTGGATCCATTACGGGCTGGGAACCGAGAACGATGACTTGCCCGGCTTCGTGTCGATCTCGCCGCCGATCGGCAACGGCGGGCCGCGGAACTATGGGGCCGCGTTCCTGCCCGCCCGCCACCAAGGGACGCCGATCGGGGTTGCCGGCGAAGAGCGGCTGGAGATCGATCACCTGGTTCGAAACGACGTCGGGACCGAACGCCAAGCCGAACAATATGCGCTGCTGCGGGGGCTCAGCCGTCGCCAAATCGAACGGCGGGGCGCGGCGGTCGGCGAGCTCGACGCGGTCATCGAGTCGTACGAGCTGGCGTGGCGGATGCGGCAAGTCGCCCCGTCGGTGTTGGACTTGGCGGACGAGTCGGAATCGACGCTGGCGTCGTACGGGATCGACGACCCGGCGACCCGCGAGTACGGAAAGAAATGTCTGCTCGCGCGGCGGCTGTGCGAATCGGGGGTGCGGTTCGTCCAAGTCAACTATGGCGACAACTCGGCGAACCCCGCGTGGGATCAACACTCGAACCTGCCGAAACACGCCACCCACGCCAAGGCGGTCGACAAGCCGATCGCCGGACTGCTCGCCGACTTGAAGGCTCGCGGGTTGCTCGAGGACACGATCGTTTGGTGGGGCGGCGAGTTCGGCCGCACCCCTTACTCTCAGAACAACGGGACGGGTCGAGACCATAACCCGAGCGGGTTCACCGTGTGGTTGGCCGGTGGCGGATTCCGCCCGGGGATCGCGCATGGGGCGACCGACGAGTTCGGGTTCGCCGCGATGCAAGGCAAGGTCCACATGCACGACCTGCACGCGACCCTCCTCCATCAACTCGGGCTGGACCACAAGCGACTGACGTACCGGCACGCCGGACGTGACTTTCGCTTGACCGACGTCTTCGGCCGGGTGATTCACGACGTCATCGGTTGATCCGGGCGAACGTTCTCGTCGACCGGGCGGGCCTCTTTGGCCAACCGTTCGATCATCGCCTCGAGTCGCGATTCGAGTTCGCTCAGGATCGGATCGGTCTCTTTCCGTGGCGGCTTTTCTGGGGGGACCGGGATCGCCTCGTCGACCTCGATCACGACGTGCAGCGGCATCGTGTCGGACGCCTTGCCGAACATCGCCTCCTGCATCCTCTGGATCGTTTCCACGATCCGCGTGTCGGTCACTTGGCCGGGCAACAGGTAACGATCGGGGAACGACAGCAGGAACTGAGCGAGTTCGGCGGCGGCGACGGCGTGTTTGAGCGTCACCAGGGGCGTTTTCCGATCGGCGGCTTCCGACGTCTCGTGGGCGGCGGTTGGCGCGAAGTGCCGGGACGCCGCTTCGGCGCGAATCTTTCGGACGCGGTCGCGGACGGTATCGTTCGGTTCGGGGGCGATCCCGAGTTGTTCTTCGGCGGTCTCGAGCAGGCGGATCATGAGCCGGTCACGGCGCTCGCGGAGGTCCCCGCTTTGCGACCGCCCGAACGCTTCGATCTCACGGAGCGTCAACATCGCTTCGGCGAGCCGGAGCGTGCGTGGCAAGATCGCGCGGTCGGGCGGCGGTCGCCACCCGATCCGTTCTTCCAATCCGGCCAGCTGCTGATCGGCCCAATCGGTGAAGTCCGTGTGGCATAGGTACTTGAGCCCGATCGGCTGGATCACGACGCGGCCGCCGTCCCGTTTCGCCCGGCGCCGTGCGGCGGTGCGGGCGATGAACGACACGCCGTCGAGAAGCGGCTTGAGCACGTCGTTGGTGCGATTGGTCGTCCCTTCGGGGAACAGGACCAGAGGGCGTTCGGCGGTTTCGAGGATCCGGATCGCCGTATCGAGCGATTGCCGGTCGGTCCCCTCGCGATAAATGCTGAAACCGCCCATCCGCCGCAACGCGAACGACTGGAACGCGCTCTTATTGAACAGGTGCCAGGACGCCATCGCGTACACGTGCACGCTGACCTCACGGGCGAGCCACCCGAGCACGATCGGGTCGGCATATCGGCAGTGATTCGGGGCGAGCAAGATCGCGTCGCCACGGCGGAGCGAATCGGCGAACCGTTCGCCATGACGGCACTCGTGGGACACCACCGATTCTTGGGTGCGGAGGTGCCAATCGTTGATCCGCAGCAGCTGAATCAGCGACGGCCACCAATCACCCCGGTGCGGCGGGACAAACCGATAGGGCCGCTCAAAAACGACGGACATGGAGGTCCCGGCTACGAGGTAACGCGGGCGAGAAAGTAGCCGATCGCGAGCGCGACGATGAACAACGCCCCGACGAGAGTCCCGATCAGCATCGGGTCGAGCCCTTTCTTCGGTTCCCGCGCGATCCGGTCGCGGAGGTCACGGCGGACGACGCGGTCGTCTTCGCCACTCGACATCGGACGGGGATTCGCGGAATCGGTCCGGGAGGAAGTTTCCTTCTTGTCGGGCTCACCCCGATTGCGCTCGAGGATCTTGCTCACGCCCCGGTAGCCCGATTCGATTTCCAGATCGAGGAAGCTCCCTTCCAGGAGGTCTGACGGATTCCCTTTCTGTTTCACCGCGACGAGTCGTCCGCTATCGCTCGGGCTCAAGCCTTCCCCCTTGAGGAGCTTCGACCGACTACTCGCGAGGGTGTCGTCTTTCTTCGAGGATACCGTGTCCCCCTCGATCGACGAGGGAGTGCGTTCGTCGGTGCCGAACGAGATCGACGACGACCCTTCGCCGTGGCCGCTTTCGCCCGAACCGGCACGAACCTTTTCGCCCCTTGGGACCTTCGCGGCAAACCGGGCCAAAATGTCTGCCACTTCACCCGCCGATTGATACCGGTACTTCGGCTCCTTCTGGATCATTTTGACGCAGATCCCTTCGAGCTCCCCCGGGCAATCCTTGCGGAGCTCGCGGATCGACCGCGGCATTTCGGTCTGGTGCCTCGCGATCCGCTGGGCCAGCGTCCCGTCGCTGAAAGGGGGCTTCCCGGTCAGCAAAAAGTAGAGGGTACATCCGAGTCCGTAGATGTCGGCGCGATGATCCACGGTGTGACTGTTGAGGGCCTGCTCGGGGGCGAGGTAGTCGGCGGTCCCCAGGACGTTCTCGTTGTGGGCGACGGTCAACGATGCCTGCTCCGCGCCCCCCGCTTCGGCGACGAGTGCCAATCCCATGTCCAACAATCGCACCACGCCGTCGGAGTCGATCAGCAGGTTTGCCGGTTTGACGTCCCGGTGGATGACGCCTTTGGAGTGGGCATGTTCCAACCCGCGAGCGGCTTGGCTGATCACGTTGGCCGCGGTGGAAAAGTCCATCGGACCTTCCCGTTTGACGAGCGTTTGCAGGTCGTACCCGTCGACGTACTCCATCACGATGTAGTGCACGTCCCCTTCGTTGTCGATGTCGTGGGCGAGGACGATGTTGGGATGGTTGAGCGAGGCGATCGCCTTGGCTTCCAGCTGAAATCGGGCGAGATACGACGCGTCGTTGAGCCGCTTCTTGGGAAGCACCTTGATCGCCCGCTTGTCGTGCATGCGGATATGTTCGGCCAAGTAGACGCTGCTCATCCCCCCGGTGCCGATGTGACCGAGCAGCTTGTAGCGGCCGAGGAAGAACCCCTTGTATTTCCCCCCCAGAAGTTTCTCGACGTGCCAATCCGTCAACAAGCCGCGTTCGACGAACGCCGCCCCCAGCTCCCTCGCGGACTTCGGCAGCTTCCCTCCGTGCTTCTCGCGAACGCTCGCGATGAACGGATCGAGCGCGGACTTCTCGATCAGATTGCTCTTGGCAACGAGGTCGAGAAAACGTTCCGACGTGATTTGTGACATGGGCTGCCGGCCATGACCCCATGGGGCGAACTTGGGTGTGCCGGGAGGATACCACTTGGGTCTCGGGCCGTTAAGCTAATCGTAGCTAAATTCTTACCCCGAGCGAACCTTTTCGGGTCATTTCGGCTCCCGTCGTCAACCAGCGGGTCTCCGCAAATGGCTTCCACGCCCCCCAACCATGGCACCCGTCGCCTTGATCCCGGACCGATCCCCTTCGCACCGAACCCCGTCCCGTCCGAACGTCGAATCGGCTTCGTCGATGTCACCAGGCGTATCGCGCCCCCTGACACGCCGCGCCCCGACCGACAACCGATCGTTCGAGGCGTTCGGGATCATGGCGAAATACTGGGAGCCGGGACGGGTCAAAACACGACTCGGCGCGTCGGTCGGGATGGATCGCGCGGCAGAACTGCACCGAATCTTCGTTCTTCATTTGTGTGAGGTTTTGGCTGAGGTCGACGCGGCCAAGCAAGTCGTCGTCGCGCCCGACGAGAAACTCGCGGACGTCGCCGCCGCGCTGTCCCCTTCTTGGTCGGTCGCGGGGCAGGGGAGTGGGGACCTCGGACAGAGGATGGCGCGGTGGTTTCAAGGACAGCTCGGCCCCCGTCGCGAGGAAGACGCCCCCCCCGAACCCCCCCCTCAGCCCCGTGCCATGTCGCCCCGTGCCATGCTGATCGGCGGCGACTGCTTGACCGTCGGACCGACCGAAATCGCGGAGGCGTTTGAGAAACTCGCCGACCACGACGTCGTGATCGGTCCGAGTGCCGACGGTGGGTACTACCTGATCGGAATCGCCGGACGCTGGAATCCCGCCCGCGGATCGTTGTTCGAGAACGTCTCGTGGGGAACCGACCGGGTCGCCGAGATCACCCGTCGACGGGTCGAGTCGGCCAAACTCTCGGCCGCGGAACTCGCCCCGATGGAAGACGTCGATACGATCGACGAACTCGACCGGCTGCGAGAGACGCTCGCGTCACGCCCGACCGACCGCAGCCGACCCGACCATCTGGAAAACCTTCGCCGATCGATCGACGCGACCCTCGCGAGTCCATCGTCGGGAGCCGCGACGCCGCCACCGGAGACGCGAGACCCGGAGACTTCGTGATGAAGACCGATCGGCCCGATGCGACCGGCGTGACGCCGAGTCGATCGGCGCTCGGACGCTCCACCCTGATCATCGGGGGCGGGGTGATCGGGCTAACGTTGGCGTGGGAACGGTTACGTCGGGGCGACCGCGTGACGCTCGTCGAGCGGGACCGGGTCGGCCGGGGGACCTCGTGGGCGGCGACGGGGATCCTGCCACCGGCCCGGTTCGACACCGCGACCGATCCGCTCGACCGGCTGAGGGGGCTGAGCCACGACCTGTTCCCTGACTGGTCGCAGCGGCTTGAGGCCGACACCGGGATCGACGTCGGGTTCCGCCGCTGCGGCGGTTGGTACTTGGCGGAAACGCCGGGGGAGCACGCGGCGATGACCGGGATGACCGATTACTGGGGTGAGCTCGGGATCGCGTGCGATCGGGTCGCGCCCGATCAACTACGCGAACGGGAACCGGGGCTCGCGGGATGGGCCGAATCGAACCCGCGGGCGTCGGCTTGGTGGGCCCCGGGGGAATATCAAATCCGCAGCCCCGACTTCCTCCGCGCCTTGCAATCCGCCGTCCGACAACACGGCGGCGAACTGATCGAGGGTGGGCTCGTCAACGACGTCCGCGAACTTGACGACGGCGGCGAGGCGCTCGTGGGGGATCGCTGGCGACGGGCCGACTCCGTCGTCATTTGCGGCGGCGCGTGGACCGGGCTGATCGCCGAACGTTTCGGATTGGGGCGGAGCGTCGTCCCCGTCCGAGGGCAAATCTTGTTGCTGCGATTCCCCCGTCCGACTCTCCGAGGGATCGTCAACGTCGGCAACCGATACATCGTCTGCCGCGATGACGGGCGAACGCTGGTGGGGTCGGTCGAGGAAGAGGTCGGCTTTCGCCCCGGAACCACTCCCGACGTGTTGGACCAACTTCACGCGTTCGCGGTACGAGTTTGCGATGAATTCAAGGACGCGGACGTCGAATCGTGTTGGTCGGGATTCCGGCCGATGACGTTCGACGGATTCCCGATGATCGGGCGCGTCCCCTCGACGCGAAACTTGTTCGTCGCCTCAGGCCACTTTCGTAGCGGCGTCCACCTCTCTTGCGGCACCGCCGTCGCGCTCGCCGACGCGATGGACGGCGTTCCCCCGCCGATCGATTTGTCTCCGTTCGGTGTCGGAAAACAGCAACAACGGATACCCTCTCGGTGAATCGATCCCGAAGGACGATTCGTTTCCCAGAACACCAGATTTGAATTCCCCAAGACACTGGCACCTCACGTTCCATGCCCCCCGACGAACCCGTTGATTCGGACGTACCCGATCCTGCCGCCCCGACGCTCGATCCGCCCGGGACGATCGCCGTCGTCGGCGGCGGGTTGCTCGGGGTGGAGGCGGCGTTGTATGGACGATACTTGGGCTACGACGTGACGCTGTTCGAACGGTCCGCGATCGGGAGCTCCGCCGCCGATTCGGCCGACGCCCCGCTGCCGCTCCCGAGCAGTCGCGGATGGTCCCCGCTCGCCGCCTCGGCACTCGAGGCCCAATACCCCGACCGGTTCCCGGGGAAGGGCCCCGAAACCGTCGCCGAGTGGCTCGACGTGGGGCTCGTCCCGCTCACCGAGACCGACCTCCTTCGTGGCCGCGTCCGTGTCCCCGCCGAGGTGATTCGGATCGATCTGGCCGAAGGAACCCCCGGGGCCGCGATCGACGATTCGGAAGCTGTCGACTCGGAAAACGTCGACGACGACCTTTCGGAAGAGATCCCGCCCGATTTTCGGATCACCGTCCGCGGCCCGGACGGGATGAGCGAAACCGTTGACTTCGAGGCGGTGATCTTGGCGATCGGTCCTGCCGACCCGCCGGCGATCGGGTTCCCAGTGCCGGCCCCCTACTTTTTTCGTGTGGGTGACTTGGCCGAACCGATTCAGTCCGGCGACGGAGAGGGCCGGTCTGGCGGCGGAGACGCGGAGCTCGCCTTCGCGCGGGGCCTGCAGGAGATCGTCTCCGCGTACGCCGAACTGGCGGGCCGAGCCGATCTCGACCTCTATCGTCCTCGCCGAACCTGACGACGCCTTGGCCCGAACGGGACAGTTAAAACGTTCGGGCAACCGGCAAGGGTCCGAGCGACGCGACGTGATGTGATGTGACGGATATGACAGACCGCGCGTTACGTTTACGCGGGTCGGTCATCCTGCGCCGCCGCCCGCAACCGAATTCGGACCCGCTCGCCCGAATTCCGATCCATCGTCTCGACTCGAGCGACGATGGGTAACACGTCCCCTCCGGCCGGGACGGTCCGATCCGTCGAGAGAGCGTTGCAGATGAGTCTTCGAACCCGACCGTACCTTTCACGGATCGCGGCGACGCTGTTGTCGGTCGTCGCCACCGGGCTTTCCGATTCCGCCGTGGCCGGACCGGCCGAGGACCGAGTTCGTGCCCGACGGGAGCAGGCGTCTCAACAGATGAAGTCCGCCTATCGTGGCGTCTTTTACGAAAACGACTTCGGCTACCTCGACGACCCGTTCTACGACGGCCCGAGCTTCCTCGGCGACTCGATGAAGGGGATGTTCGACGATCGCGTCGACGTCGGGGGCGAGATCCGGGTGCGTTTCCACGATGAGCGGAACCATCGCGGGTTCGGCCTCACCGGCCGAGACGATTCGTTCTGGCTGACCCGATACCGGATGTTCCTCGACTATCAGATCTCTGATCACCTGCGGTTCTTCGGCGAATACATTTACGCCGATTCGGGCGGCGAGACGTTCGCCAGCCGCTCGATCGAGGTCAATCGGGGCGACGCGCAGAACCTGTTCGTCGACGTCGATCTGACCGAGTCGCTCACCGCCCGCGGCGGCCGCCAGGAACTCCTGTACGGGAACCAACGTTTGATCTCGCCGCTCGATTGGGCGAATACGCGACGCACGTTCGACGGATACCGCTTGCTCTACTCGGGGACGGATTGGAAGGTCGACGGGTTCTACGTCCACCCCGTCAAGCGAACCCCCGAATACAACGACCGTTGGGACGCGACCAACCGGGACGTCGACTTTTTCGGCGTCTACGCCCAACGCCCCGACACCGCCGTGGGCACGTTCGAGCCGTATTATCTGGGGCTGAAGAACCGCGTCGCCGACTTCGACGATCACACGATCGGCAGCCGCGTGTTCGGCGAGTCGACAAGCGGGTTGAAATACGAGTTCGAGGGGGGGGTTCAATTCGGCGAGAACGCCCCCGGCTTCGGGAACCACGACGCGGGGTTCTTCACCGCCGGACTCGGCCGTCAGCTCCGCTGGCACACCCCGATCGGGGCTTGGACGCCAACGGTGTGGCTCTGGTACGACTGGGCGTCCGGCGGGGATGACGTCCCCGCGGCCCGTGGCGACGACAGCTTCGACCACCTGTTCCCGTTGGCCCACAAGTACAACGGCCTGATGGACCTGTTCGGCCGCCGCAATTTGAACGACGTCAACGTCCAGTTCACCACGCCGGTCTTGGGCGACCGCGTCTCGCTGCTGCTCTGGTATCACTACTTCTTTCTTGACGAGAAGACGACGCCGTACGACGTGACGATGACGCCGTTCAACCCGGCCAACGCGGCGGGGGATCGGGAACTCGGTCACGAGATCGATGTCGTGCTGACCGCGGCGATCAATCCGCGGAACACCGCGCTGATCGGCTACTCGTACTTCAACGCCGGAAAGTATTACGAGACGACCGGGGGAATCCCCAGCGGATCGCCGGCCCGGGGCGATCACGACGCGCAGTTTTTCTACTTCACTTATCAAATGCGTTTCTAAGCCCTCTCCGAATGGCTCTTCCGCATGGCGACCGTTTCCGGTTCCCCGGCGCCGCGTCCCCGGCGCCGCGTCCCCGATCGGGTGTCCCGAGGGGATCCGTTGGGCCGCGTATCGGTGGGGGCCTCGGGGGCCGGACAAGAGTGAAGTAGCGGTCTTCGCGGTTCGCACGGATTATCGTCCGGGGGGCTTTCGTGCGAATTCGCGTCATTCGACGGCTCGATAAGTCCGTGTGGGGGACCG
>JAWLFY010000013.1:0-61268 GCA_041685355.1 Pirellulaceae bacterium
GCTTGTCCGCGTTCGCTCGCATCCTCACTTCGGACATCGCAGCAATGCCTCCAAAACCTACGTTCTGGGCAGTTGCCACTAAAATCGCGGAACAACCTGATGATGAGGACCGTCATGACCGCCACACCGCCAAAACTCGATGTCCAGGCTTCGCGGCGTCGTCAGCGGCGTCTGCTCGATTGCATGGCTCGGCTGCGGGTCGATCGCGTGGTCGTCGTCTCACCCGAACACGTCCAATACCTTACCGGTTTTCTGCCGCATCGACTGCTGCCCGCTGCCGCCTCGCTCGATGCGGAGGGAAATTGTCTGCTCGCTGCACCGAACCAGGAGCCCGAGGAGATCGCCGCCGACCGCGTCGTCGTGTTCGAAGCACAGCGGCACGCGACGCTGCGACAGGAACGAATCGCCGCCGCGGCTCAGGCGCTCGGCGATGCCCTTTCCGACCAAGCCTATTCCGGCCCGACTCCGCGAACCGCCGTGGAATTCTCTCGCTGCGGTGTCACGACGCTCGCCGCGCTCGGTCTCACCGATCTCGCGAAGGTGGCCGATATCGAGCCGGACCTCAGGCGGATCCGTCGACGGAAAGAGCCGGACGAGCTGAACATGATTCGTCACGCGATCCGCTGCACCGACGCAATGTATCGGGCCGCTCGGCAGGCGATCGAGCCGGGGATCACCGAACTCGAACTCTTCAACCGTCTCCAATCGGCGGCGGTGACTGCTGCGGGCGAGCCCCTGACCGCACTCGGGAATGATTTTCAGTGCAACTCACCGGGAGGACCGCCGCGAACCCGCGCGGCACGGGCGGGAGAATTATTCATCCTGGATCTCGGTCCCGTGTACCGCGGCTGGCACGCTGACAACTGCCGAACGTTCGCGGTCGGCGGACGACCGACCGACCAGCAATTGCAGGCTTGGCAAGCGGTGGTCGACGTCCTGCAAATGGTCGAAGCGACCGTGCGCCCAGGCGTCTCCTGTCGCCAAATGTTCGAACAGGCTCGGCAGGCCCTCGACGAGTCTCGCCCGGGCGGATTCTGTCATCACCTCGGACACGGTTTCGGACTGGAACCGCACGAGGCACCGCATCTCAACCCCTTCTGGGACGACGTGTTTGACGAGGGGGATACCTTCACCGCCGAGCCGGGATTGTATGCCGACGACCTGCGAGCCGGCATTCGTCTGGAACAGAACTACCGCGTCACTGCCGATGGGGTTGAGCGACTGACCGATTTCCCCCTGGACCTATGAAAAACCAGCGGATCGCGTCTTGGACCAAGCCGAAACACTGCCCATGTTGATCCGATCGCGAACCGTCCAAGGCGTCAACGATGGCCCGCACCTGCTGATCACCGGTGGCGTTCACGGAGACGAGTTCGAGCCGATGGCAGCACTCCGCCGATTGATCACCCGGCTCGATCCGCCGCACCTGCGTGGCCGGATGACATTGGTCCCCGTGGCCAACGAAGCCGCCTACCTGCGCGGCGAAAGAACCGCCGAAGACGGACTCGACCTCGCCCGAACCTGCCCCGGCGATCCCCAAGGATCGATCACCCAACGCACCGCGCATGCCTTGAGCGAGCTGATCCGAAACGCCGATTATTATATCGATCTGCATTCCGGCGGCACGGCCATGAGCGTCCTGCCGCTTGTCGGATATATGTTGGTCTCTCCTCCAGACGTTCGGGGCACCCAGCGACGGATGGCGGAGGCCTTCAACCTGCCGCTCATCTGGGGCACCGACTCCCGCTTGCAGGGACGCACCCTTTCCGTCGCTCGAGATTCCGGCATCCCGGCGATCTACGCCGAATATCGAGGCTCGGGCCGATGCGACCCGGCGGGCGTGCACGCGTACGTCGAGGGCTGCCTGAACGTGATGGCCGAACTCGACATGCTCGACCGCGAGCGACCGGCATCGCACGTCGAACGGGTCGTCGATGATGCTCGCGAGAATGCCGGCCACCTGCAGATTCGCAACCCTGCCCCGGTCACCGGCTTTTTCGAACCGCAGGTGAATCTCGGCGACCGCATCCGCGCCGGCCAGCCGCTCGGCACCATCGCGGATGTCCTCGGCGAAAACGTGATCTCCGTCCCTTCCGATGAGACAGGCCTGGTGATCGTGCTGCGGACGTTCTCCCGGATTCGACAGGGCGACCCGGTCGCCGTCGTTCTCGAGGAACCTTGACATTTCCTACCGGCTTCGGATTCATCCCCGATGAGCATCTGGCGTTTCGCAGACGACTTCGACTCGGTTGCCCCGCCGTCTCAGGTGACCCTCGGCGAAGGGACGACGCCTCTCCTGCGTTCGAGACGTTTAGGAAAATGCTTTGGGCTAAAGAATTTGTTTTTCAAGATGGAATCGGGCAATCCCACTGGATCTTATAAGGATCGATTCGCCGCGTGCGCCATCTCACATATGCTCGACTCCGGTCAAAAGCGTTGTCTCGCGACGAGCAGCGGAAACACCGGGGCCGCCTTGGCCGCCTACTGCGCCGCGGCGGGTGTCGACTGCCGCATCGCCGTGCTCGAATCGACGCCGACCGGAAAACTTCAGCAGATGATGGCCTACGGGGCCCAAATCTTTCGTGTCAAACGGTTCGGCGTCGATGCGGCGGTGACGAACGAAGTGTTCAACACGTTGAAGCGGCTCGGCGAACGGGATGACACGGCGTTGCAGGTCAGCGCCTTCGCGTACTCTCCGCTCGGCATGAGCGGCGTGCGCACGATCGCGTATGAACTCGACGAACAGATGCCGGGACCGATCGACCATGTGTTCACGCAAGCGGGCGGCGGCGGGATGACGCTGGCCGTGGCGGAAGGCTTCACCCGACGCCACCGTCAAGGTCGCGTCCGCGACCTGCCACGCGTTTCTTGCGTCCAGCCCGAGGGAAACAACACGATCGCCGGACCGCTTCGCGCGGGCGAGGATCGCGGGCAAAACGTCGACTGCACGACGACGATTAGCGGCTTGCAAGTCGCCTCGGTGATCGACGGAAACGAGACGATTTCCGCCTGTCGGGCGACCGGCGGTACCGGGTATCTGGTCACCGACGAGTTCGTGAGGCAGATCCAAAAGCGGCTAGCACGCGAAGAAGGGATCTTCTGTGAGCCCGCCGGCGCCACAGCGATTGCCGGCGCCCTGCAGGCCGCAATCGCGGGCGAAGTCGCGCCCGATGAGGTGACCGTCGCGCTAGTCACCGGGACGGGCTTCAAAGACCCCTCGGCCACCGAACGCATGAATGCGGATCGCCATGCCCCCATGATCGAAGCGAGCGAACTGGAGAACTCCGCGGCCTAACGTGCCATCCCTACCGGCGCGTCAGTCCTTGAACTGAAAGGAATATACGTCCGCATCTCGCAGCACCAGCCTTAGCCGCACCGGCTTGCCAGATAGGTCACTCACCGAGGCGCCCCCTTTCCAGGTCACCGTTCGAGACAGCTCGTCCCCAAAAATCTCGGGACAATCGGCCAAGCTGTAACCGGCAATCGGTTTGCCGTCGGCGTCTTGAATTTCGATTTGTACCGATCCGGCGGCGCCGGTTGCAAAATTCAATTGCAGCCGGTCTCCGGTAAACCGTAGCGGCTTGGTCGTCAGCTCACCACCGCTGAGCGGAGCGCTTACCGAGACAAAGCCATCGGTGCGAAGCGTGTAGCGGCGCAGTTCGGAACTCGTCCCGGTCCAATAGCTCTCCGACGCGTACAGAGAAAGTTCATCCGGGGCGCCCTCAAGCGCTGAGGCGGTTTCGACGACGTGCCAGCCGACATACTGATGGCCATAGTTCCAACTGCCGGGACGTTGCGGCCCTGGGCGGAGGAACGCCTCACCCCAACGGTGAAAGGTGCGGCCGTCGCGACTGGTCATCAGCAGCGTTTCCGTGATCGCCGTGCCATAACGCTGTGACCCCGTGGCTCGCTGCTGACGGTGTTCCGGTTCGGGCAACTGCCGCATCGAATCGGACCAGCCGCGATCGATGTAACGGGTGGGGAAGCCGACCAAGAGATGAGGGGCACGAAAATAAGGCTTCACCTGATTCGTGTACAGCTGATCCTGCGGCGCCCCGGGATAAATCAGCGGCACCGGGTCGGTCCAATCGACGAAGTTGTCCGACGTCGCGGTGAGGATGTCGCGGCGACCGTTGTCGAAGAAGCGAAAATAAGCGCGATACTCGTTCCGCGATGAATCCCAAAAGGCGAGGTTTTGCGAATCAAATGCACCTTTCGTGATGACCGGTCGCTCGCGGATCGGTTCCCAACGGAGACCATCGGCCGATCGGAACGCCAGCAATCCCGTCGGGCCCCGGGAGCGGACCAACGCTTTGTATTGACTTTCGGGTGGGCAGTCGGGATTATCGTCCTTGAACATGGCAATATGCCCGGCGTCGACGTTGGCGTTGCCGAGCTTGCCACTGGCAAGAACGATGTTGTTATCCTTCGACCCTCGGAACTCAACCAAACCCAGCTTCGGCTTTTCCCAACGGATGCCGTCGCGGCTCTCGGCGTAGCAGGTGAACAGCGGATGCGCGCCGGTATTCAGCTTGCCATCCTCGACGCTTATCTGCCAAGCCTTGTAATACATCCGGTACAGATCGCCGTCTCGGAACACCGAATGGTACCCCGTGCCGCTGCCTTCCCAGGGGGCGTCGTGAACGAGCGAGATCTCTTGTGGCACCGGATGATGCATTTCGAGCTCCGCTCCCCCCGACATCTCATCGATCAAATGGTTGTCGACCAGAAGTTCTAACCGTGAACCGATCTCGATCGGCTCGGCCGCCGAAGCGGTGACAGCCAAAAGCAGGACAACGAAGCTCCCGACAGGGCGAGTGATATTCATGGTGACGAATCCTTGATTTTGTCTCAGGTCGTAAACGTCGAACGGCGATCTCCCGCTTCACCCTCGGCCTTCCATGTACCGCCTCGGCCTTCCATGTACCGCCTCGGCTTCAATGTACCGTCTCGGCGACGCTCCCGTGGGGGTTTTGCTCACGTGTCCGACACACTACGATTGCCACCACCGTTCCGTCCCAGTCCGGCAGCCGCATTCCTCGGAGATTTCCAACGCGATGAGAACCAGCCGAACGCTCGCCCGCCTGAGGAACAACGAGCCGGTGCGGATATGTGGGCTGGGGCATTTCGGTCCCTCTTACATTCGCCACGCGGCCCACTTCGGATTCGACTGCATATGGCTTGATACCGAGCACCGCATGCTCTCACCGGACGATGTTCGTTCGCTGATGGCGTTCTTCCATCTGTACGATATCGATTGCATGCTCCGCCCGCCGACGCTCGAAAAAACCCGTCTGTACCGCTACCTCGAAGATGGTGCTACGGGGCTAATGGTACCGCACGTATCGACGCCGGAAAAGGCGCGGATGCTCGTCGACGCTGTCAAGTTTCCCCCCCTCGGCGATCGCGGTCTCGACGGAGCCGGGTTGGACAGCGACTTTTATCTTCATGGTGACGTTGATTATGTCGAGCATGCCAACCGCGAAACGTTTCTGGTTGTGCAAATTGAAACTCCGGAAGCGGTCGCTAACGTCCGCGACATCGCGGCGGTGTCGGGAGTCGACGGGTTGTTTGTCGGGCCGGGAGATCTCGGATTGCGGCTCAAGCATGACGGCGGCGGGATGACGTTGGAAGACGCGTTCGCACAAGTCGCCGCCGCCGCCGCCGAACATGGCAAGGGATGGGGCAGCCCGGTCGGCGCCGGGGATATCCGCCGGCGACGCGACCAGGGTGCCCAGCTTCTGGCGCACGGCAATGACTTCATCGCCATGATGCAAATGCTGGAACGGTGCGCCGGTGAATTTGACGAAGCCCTCTCTTGACACCCGATTCGGTTGTCCTCGACTCGCTGGCACCGCTTGGAGGCTCCCCCGATGAGATTGCTAAATAAAACGGTCCTCATTACCGGGGCCGGTCGCGGCATCGGGAAAGGCTGTGCCCTGGAACTGGCCCGCGATGGCGCGGACGTCATCATCAACGATCGGCCGGATAGTCCTGACCTGGGACGCACCGTCGAAGCGGTTCGCGCACTCGGCCGATCCGCCCATGGGATCGAAGCCGACGTGTTTTCGCGGAAAGGATGCGAACGGCTGCTACACGCGACGCTGGAGCTGACCGACCGCATTGACGTCCTCGTCAGCAATCCGGCCTACAGCTCGAGGGCGCCGTTTCTCGACTACGACCCCCAAGAATTCGAAAACGTCGTCCGACGGACGCTCATCAGCGGTTTCCACATGAGCCAGCTGGTCGCGAGACAGATGGTCCGGCAGGGAGGCGGCGGAAAGCTCATTTTCATTTCCAGTGTCCAGGCGGAAATGCCCTTGGCTCACAGCGTCGCGTACGGGGCGGCCAAGGCCGGGCTGAACCACATGGCACAGACCATCGCGGTCGAACTCTCGTCGCATCGCATCAATGCCAACGCCATCGAACCGGGATGGACGGACACCCCCGGCGAACATGAGACGTTTTCCGAGCAAACGATCGAGCGGGAGGGAGGACGGCTCCCGTGGGGTCGGCTGGGAACCGCGGCCGAGGTCGGACGCACGGCCGCATTCCTGGCCTCCGGCGACGCCGATTACATTACCGGAACCGTCATTCCGGTCGACGGGGGATTCCGTTTCAAGGACTGCCGTGCCGCCGAACCGCCGCAGACATAGCCTTTTCCGAGGATTTCCAGACTCATGATCCCCCGAATCGCCCTCCACCTGACCGTCGCCCTCGCCACGGTCACGCCCTGCTTGGCAGCCCCGAAACCCGACCGTCCGAACATCGTCATCATCATGGCTGACGACATGGGGTTTTCTGACATCGGCAGCTACGGCGGAGAGATCCAAACTCCCCATCTCGACCGGTTGGCGTCCGAGGGGCTGCGATTCTCACAATTCTACAACTGTGCCCTTTGCGGTCCGTCTCGCGCGGCCCTGATGACCGGCCTGGATCCGCATCGGGCTGGTATCACGAGCTGGACCGGACTGCTCAACGACCGTTGTGTCACCCTGTTCGAAGCGCTTCATAGCGCCGGGTACACCACCGCCGCCGCAGGCCGGGTGGACATGATCACCGCAGACAACTGGCAGCAGCCGAAAAACATCTCCAAATACGTTCACCGCTTCCTTCAAACCGGCGGGCACAAGGGCCCAGGAGGCAACTACTTCCAACCGACACGCAACAGCCGTTACTTTCGGGATGGCGAAGAGATCGAGTACCCGTCCGGCGTTTACAAGACGGATTTCCTGACAGATTTTGCGGTCGAATTCCTGAACGGGCGAAACGATTCTCGCCCGTTTCTGCTTTATGTGGGTCACCACGCGCCGCATTGGCCGCTGCATGCGAAGGAAAAAGAAATCGCCAAGTATCGGTCCCTCTACCGCGACCTGGGCTGGGACGAAGCGAGGAAGCGGCGGCTCGAGCGGTTGGTCGAGAAAAAAATCTTGCCGCCCGACACGGAACTCTCGCCGCTCGATCCGCAGGCGGAACCCTGGAGCGAGTCGAATCCCCACCTCGACTGGGAGGCCGAACGCATGGCCGTCTACGCCGCGATGATCGATTCTCTCGACCAGAGCGTCGGACGCGTGATGGAGGCGTTACGCGACAGCGGGGCAGACTCCAATACCCTCGTGTTCTTTCTCAGCGACAACGGCGCCACCGAGCGGACGGTGAATCGCGTCGACCGGCCGGGCTGGACTTGGCGCCGCGACGGCACGCCGACCCGCGGAGTGGGCAACGATCCCGCGGTCATGCCGGGGCCAGCCGACACGTTCCTCTCCGCCGGGCCCGCGTGGTCAAGCCTGGCGAACACGCCCTTTCGCTATCACAAGACCTGGAATCACGAAGGCGGCATCGCCTCCCCGCTCATCGCATGGTGCCCGGAAATCATCGAGCGACCGGGCGGGATCAGCGATGAACTAAGCCATATCACCGATATCATGGCGACCTGTCTCGACGCGGCAGACGAACCCTACCCGGAGGACTTTGACGGCCGCGAGGTCCAACCCCTCACGGGCAAGTCGCTGCTGTCGGTTCTCAAGGGCGGCGAGCGCGACGGCCACCCGTCCCTCTGCTGGGCAACTTCCGGCTCCAAGGCCGTCCGCATGGGGCCTTGGAAACTGGTCGCGGCCAAAGGGGAACCATGGGAACTCTATCACCTGGCCACGGACCGGAGCGAGCTAAACGACCTCGCCGAGCAGCACCCCGATCGCGTCGCAGCGATGGAGAAGGTGTTCGAGCAATGGCACTCTCGCTGATTTCCCAGCCGACGAACGCCATCTCATGACGAAACGCTAAAGCGACAAGCACGAGCCGTCTCGGTTCAGCCGGTATGGGCACCACTCGAAACTCGCCTCAAAGCGATTCCGCCGGGTCGATTCCAAGAAGTGATCGCAGAGTACGAACACGGATCGGCCCCCGAAGTCGTCAGTCGAGTACACCCCACAGGATTCGAACCTGTAACCTTCGGTTCCGTAGACCGATGCTCTATCCAATTGAGCTAGGGGTGCTTGGGTTGGCGGAACGGACGGCCACGATATTCGTTTCTCGCGGAGTCCGCGTGCCCCGTCGCCGACGGAATCGAATTCTAGCGGGGCGAGGACGGATCGCAAGGGGCGAGTGAAGGGAGGGTCAGGCGGCTTCGGATTGGAGCAAGGTCGTCAGGCCTCGGAGGGTCGACGCGATGCCGCTCAGCACGCGATCCCGGGCGGCCACCGGGCGGGCCGCCCACGCCCGGTTGAGCTGGACCTCAATGCCCAGGTAAGGCATCCCGTCGAAGTGACGTCGCATCGAACGCGTGACGCTGTCGATCGTCCCGCGACGGGGATAGTTCCGCCGGACGCGGACCATCGGCATCCGGTCATAAAGTTCGTCGATCCAATCGAGGCAAAACGCCACCTCGTGCGCCGCTCCGGGGTCATAACCGAGGCCGATGTCGGTGCGGCGATGCCCTCCCCGGTACTTAACGGCAAAGGTTCGGACCGAAAGATGGGCGACAAACGGGTGACGGATCATCAGCCGCGAAATCTGCTGGCGAATCGCCGTCCGGTAGGGCGCGTGAATCTCCTCGACCAGTCGGGTGCGTTCCGCCTTTCGCCAACTCGGCGGACGCGGTCGAGCCGCCGCCGGCCCGTCGCCCTGGGACGAAATCCACTCGGACGCGGGCGAGGGAAACAGTCGACGGTTGCCAACCGAGCGGCCGACATCGACGAGCCGAGGGGAGTACTCATTTGCGATCAGCGGGGCGTCAAGTCGCTCGGCGAGGCGTCGCGCGGCGAACCGGGCAGCCCGATCCGCCGCATCCTGTTCGCGGGTTCTCCCGCCAGCGCCGTCTCGATTCGCCGACCGGTCGGCGTGACCGGGAAGCGACGTCGCGTCGGCGTACGGCGAAAGCCAATCGGGCAACCGCGATCCGCCGGTATCGCAGCTGATGCAGACACACATCGGAATTTCCCTCAGTCGATCTCCCGAGCGAGCTCCGGTGCTCGGGCTCAGCTTGGCCCCTCTCGGTTTGTACACCGACTACCAGTGCGACGCCCCGGCCATTTTCCCGGACGCCCCGGCCATTTGTGCGGACGCCCCAGCCGTTCGCACGCCCTACACCCCTCATTTTACGGATCTTGATCGGAGGGGTAAACGTCGAATCTGAACCGGGCTTCTACCGTCGCCCGTCGGCGAAATGGCCGGAGTGATCCCGTTCACGAGGCCTGATCGCGGAGCGAAGGGAGTTTGTGCGAGACCCGCTCCACGGCCCGCTTGCCCTCCTCGATCGCTTCCTTTGCCCGGTGAAAGTCGAGCAGGCCAAGGTGAGCCAATCGCGGCGCCACGACGAGGTCGGGCGGCTCCTTCGCCATCCGGCTCCGCGCGATCCGTACTTGCATGATGTTGATGCTGGAGGCCAGCACCTTGGAGACGGACGGCATTTCGGGCCTGTCGGACGAATGCGAGGGAACGAGTGCCGCCAGCTTGCCCCGCAGCTTTCCTACCCAATCGCCGTCGCCAACGGCCAGCGCTTCGGATTCTGGCGCTTCGGATTCTGGCGCTTCGGATTCTGGGGATTCGGATTCTGGGGATTCGGATTCTGGGGATTCGGATTCTGACGCTTCGGATTCCGGATCCGCGCGTAGGTGACGCCCCAAGATATCCGAGCTGAGGTCGACGGCGATCACGACGTCGGCACCCATGGCACGCGTAAGAGAAACTGGCACGGGGTTGACGAGCCCTCCGTCGACCACCAACGTCCCTTCCCAGAGCACCGGGGCGAACAGTCCGGGCAGGGCCATCGAGGCGCGCACCGCCTCAATCGTCGATCCATCACGCAGCCAAACCTCCTCGCCGGTCCGCAGCGAAGTTGCCACCGCGGTAAAGGGCGTCGTTAACTCCTCCAGGGGGCGATCCACGAAGTTGCGTCGAAAGAACTCCGTCAGTCGCTCGCCCTTGAGCAATCCGCTGCCGAGACCCACGTCCATATAGGCGACCACTTCCTTGACTCCCAATCCGAGCACCCATTGCTCGAAGCGGTCCAGTTCGCCCGCGGCGTAGGCGGCACCGACCAGGGCACCGACGGATGTTCCGCACACCACATCCGGCCGGATGCCCGCCTCCTCCAGCGCCCGGAAGACCCCGACGTGCGCCCAGCCGCGAGCCGAGCCGCTGCCCAACGCAAGCCCGACGCGCCGTGTACGGGGTGAGCTCATCGGAGGATCCCTGATTTGATGTTAGGCAAATGATGATGCCCCGCGAGCGCCCTGAAAGGAACGAGGCCGAACGATGAATCATCCCCGGTAAAATCATCTCCGGAATACCCGCGGAGAGAAGGACGAGAACCGGTGAGTGTAACGCGGGCGGGGAGCATGAAACACCGAGGACACCGAGGACACCGAGGACACCGAGGACACCGAGGACACCGAGAGGGCAGTTGAGTCGAGGACGGAGGGAAACGGGGACAGTGACAGTTCAATCGTTGCCGGGGACGATGACCATCCCGACCGTTTCGATTTGGCCGTCTTCGGATCGTTGGCGGACCCGCAGCTCGATTTGTCCCCACCGGACCGACGCCCCTTCACGGATCTCGGCGGAACCGAGTCGTTGGCGGATCGCGGCGTCGAGCGTGAGTTCCGGGTCAGGGCCGAGCCGTATTTCATAGAACCGTTCGATGTCGCCAACCTTGGTCGCCCCCTTGAGCGGGAACTCGAGATCGCTCGGCAAGGTCACCTCGACGGCTTCACGGCGGGCGAAGACGCGATCGACCAGGGGCCGGACGTTCGGGCGAAGGACGACGACGGCGTGGTCACCGGGCAGAATCCGAAACGCCCCTTTGGGCAATTGGACTTGTCGGTCTCGGACGATCAACGCGACGACAACGTCGTCCGGAAGGGCGAGATCCCGCAACATTCGGTTCGCCGCCTTCGAGTCCGCCGCGACGAAGTAGTCGACGATGTCTCCCTCAACGTGCCGCAACGAACTCAACTCCAGCGTCACCGGGGACTCGGCCGAACGGGGTCGTTCGAGCCCCAACTTTCGCGCCGCCCACGGCAGCGTCCAGCCTTGGGCAAGCGCCGAGATCAGCACGACGAAGAAAACGACGTCGAACATTTGCGGTGCGAACGGCAATCCCAACAGGAACGGGAACGTCGCGAGCGTAATCGGGACGGCCCCCTTGAGCCCGCCCCAACAGAGAAACGTCTGTTCGCGGACCGTGAAGCGGAACCCGAGCGTTGAGACCCAGACGGCGATCGGGCGGGCGACGAAGACGAGCGTGGCGACGATCACCAGTCCGGGACCGACGACCCCAAACAAACGGCTCGGAAAGCTCAGCAACCCGAGCACCGTAAACATCACGATCTGGCTGAGCCACGCGGCGGCGTCGTGAAATAGCAGCGAGCCGCGGTGAAACACGGGACGGCGGTTCCCAATCACGATCCCAGTCAAATAGACCGCCAAGAATCCGCTGCCGCCGAACTCGGCCGCGAACCCGAACGATAGGAACGCGAACGCGGTCGCCAGCAGCGGGTAGAGCCCCGCCGAGTCGAGTTGGATCGTGTTGATCACCCACACCCCGAGACGTCCGAACAGCCACCCCACCCCGGCGCCGACGACGATCTGGTTGAGAAACAGCAGCCCCAAGCCGAGCCCGAGGGTCCGGTCGCCGGCGAGGACCTGCATCAGCCCCACGGTCAGAAAGATCGCCATCGGGTCGTTCGACCCGCTTTCGACTTCCAACGTGTCGGAAAGCCGCCGACGGATCTGGACCCCGCCGCTGCGGAGCACGGAGAAAACCGCGGCGGCGTCGGTCGAGCCGACGATGCTTCCCAGGAGCAAGCCTTCCAGAGGAGAAAACCCGAGCACCCAGGTTGCCGAGAGCCCCGTGATCATGGCGGTCAGAAAAACGCCGAGCGTCGCGAGAACCCCGGCGGGCTTCCACGCCGCGGCCAGCGATCGATACGGGGTCCGCAACCCGCCGTCGAACAGGATCATTGCCAGGGCGAGCGTCCCGATCCCGTGGGCGAGCGGATAATTCTCGAACGCGATCCCCCCGATTCCCTCCGACCCGGCCAACATCCCGAGGCCGAGAAACATCACCAGCACGGGGACGCCAAGACGGGCGGAGAACTTGCTCGAAGCGATGCCGAGCAGCAGCAATACGCCCGAAACCAGGATCACAGCGTCGGGAAGGAACATGCCGGGGGCGGGCTCTCGGACGGGCGGAAGCGGGTTCGGTGGAAGCGTATCGGAATCGCCGCGGGTCGGCTACGGACGGATTTCGCCCTTGACCGGATCGGCGAAGTCGGAACAATTCGGGCAGCGGTGATGGAACTACCGCAGCCGTCGACATCCGTTCGATCCCCCTCGACATCCGTTCGTCCCGACATGGCATGGAGGCCATCATGCGTCGATCTTTCGATCCTAGCGCGGCGTCGAAACCGAGCCTCAGCGGTTCGAAATCCGCCCCACTCGCGACGCCAAACAGCGGCTCGCCCGAGAACGCCCCGCTCGACAGCGTTTCGCCGAGCGACACCGCACCCGAAACGTCCTCGATGCCCGCCTCGGCACCGTCGGCCGCGTCCGGCTCGACGCCCAAGGGTGGAAGCCGTCGACCGCAGCCGTCCGACTCCCACTCTCTCCGTGACCTCTTGCCATCGGCCCAGTTCGTCGGCTCGGACGACATCCGGTTCCAAGGCGTCGCGGACTCGGCTTCGGTCGCCCGACCGGGCGAGCTCGCGATCCACCGGCTGGGCGACACCGACCCTCTCCGACTGGCCGCCGACGCGATGGCCCGCGGTTGTACCGGGATCGTCACCGAACAGCTGCTCCCGTGCTCGTTGCCCCAATGCGTTGTCGGGGATGTTGACGCCGCGGCGGCAACGATCCGAGCCACGCTGCTCGACCGCCCCGATCGGCGGCTGCTGACCGTCGGCGTGGCGGGTTCGGCCGGGAAGAGCACCACGGCGTTGTTGATCGCGACCCTGGTACGGTCGCTCGGCGTTCGCACCGCTTACCAGACCGATCTCGGCACCAGCGACGGCGTGGTCTCGTCCACCCCGTCGGCGCCGGTTCCTCACGGCGAGGCGGTCGTGGAATGGATGGGAGAAGCGGTCGACACCGGGTGCGAGGTGGCGATCGTCGAAATGCCCGAGGATCCGCTCCGTCACGGCGGATACGACGCGATCGAGCTCGACGTGCTGGTCCTCACCGGAACGCTCGACCCCCGAAACGATTTCGGTCCCACGGCGCTGCACTGCGGGCTCGAACGGCTAACCGACAACGGGGCCGTGATTGTGCCCGCCGACGACCCACGGGCCGAGCGACTGGTTCGGGACAGCGGCGTCGCGATGGTCACCTATGGGGTCCGAAAATCGGCCGAAGTCACCGTCAAACTTGTCGAACAGACCGACGGGATGACGACGTCGTTTCTGTGTCAGGGCGACACGACGGCCGTGATGGAGTCGACGCTTTGCGGCGGCGCGATGGCGGCCAACCACGCGGCGGCGGCGACGTTCGGGATCCTGATCGGGCAACCGTTGACCGGGATCGCCGAGGCGCTGGGCTCACTCCGCGGCGTCCCCGGGAGGCTTCAACAGGTCGCCGGTGACGTCGATGCCAAGGTTCTCGTCGATGCCGCGGGCTCGACCCGGCGGGCGACCGAATCGCTGCGGGCCGCCCGCGGGATGCGACAATCGGGACGGCTGTGGTGCGTGCTGGCGATCGACGGGAGCGAAACGCCGGAAGAACTCGCCCGTTACGGCGGATTGGTCGAGCGATTCGCCGACCACGCCATCCTGACGTCCGCCGAATCCGCCAAGCCCGATTTCTTGGCCCTCTCGCATCACGTCTTGGATGGGGTCAAGCGGTGTGCCTCGCTGCGACTCGTCGCCAACCGTGAAGCCGCCGTCCGCTGGGCCGTCCGACACGCGAACCCACGCGACATGGTCCTCGTGCTCGGCGGCGTGACCGCCCGCGACGCCAAGCATCAACGTGAGCGAATCGTCGAGGTCGAACGGTGGGTGGAATCGGAACGGGAGCGAAAGGGAGACGCCGCCCGAGATCCCCGGAACGCCAACAACGGTTCCTCGGACGCGTCCGCTCCGACTTTTCGAGTCGTCGGATGACTCGCTCGACAGCGCCCGATCAGCTGCCGGCCGCCTCGGCGCGAGCCTTCTTCTCCGCCGCGTCGCGGTAATCGACGACATCCCAAACGAGTCCGCACGCCTTCAAGCAGCGGATCGCCATCCAGGTAACGTCGAACTCCCACCAGCGGTGCCCGTGCTTCGCCATCCGCGGGTAGGCGTGGTGATTGTTGTGCCACCCTTCGCCGTAGGCGATCAGGGCGACGAACCAATTGTTCCGGCTGTCGTCGGTCGTTTCGTAGTTGCGATAACCCCACATGTGCGAGGCGCTGTTGACCATCCAGGTCGTATGGAGCACGCCCACGAGGCGGACGAACATCCCCCACACGACGAGCGAAATCCCAAACGATGCCCCGCCGAACGCGTAACCCACGGCAAACAGCAGCACGCCGGTGGCGATGTGAAGGGGCAAGAACATCAGGTCGAGGAAACGCATCCCGCGGTCCTTGTACAGGTCGGGGACCCATCGTTGCAGGAACGCCTTCCGCTCACCGCTATGGGTCTTGTACGCGAGCCAGAACATGTGGCTCCACCATCCGCCGTCGTGGGGCGAGTGCGGATCGCCGTCCTGGTCACTAAACGCGTGGTGCTTTCGGTGGTCGGCGACCCAGTCGAGCGGAGACCCCTCGCCGGCGAGCGTCCCGATCGTGGCGAACGTGTAGCGAACCCAAGGGTGCGTCTTCATCCCGTTGTGGGTGAGCAGCCGGTGATACCCGAGGCAAATCCCCAGGCTGCCGGTTACCCAGTGCAACACGACCAACACGGCCAAACCGGTCCAGGTGAAGGTGAACGGGGCGGCGAGCACAACTAGGTGGGCGAAGGTGAGCCAACCGATCGACCACCAACTGACGTTTTCCCACCGTCGCCGGTCGGCGGCAAACGGCTTCGACCGGTCGTCCATGGGACGTGCCGCCTCCACCGCCGGATCGATCCGCGCGCCAGCCCCCATCAGGCCGGCATCAGTCGTCGCAGCCGGCGTGCTCGGTTCGTGTGGCGAGTCGACCGGCGTGGTTGCCACGCCGGACCGGTGATCCGGGCCAGACTTTTTGGGCTTTTCGATTATCGTTGCCATGCGACGAGCTTTCTTGCTGAAGGGTTCCTGGTTCCCGGCTCTAAAGTGACGCCGAGATTGCAACCGGTGAAGAATACCGTTGCCGGATTGCCCGAATGTCTCAGTTCATCACGCGGAATGTAACGGAGAGGTAAAAGTCCCTCAGAGGGCCCAAGGAAGATGCACAAAACCCAGGAAGATGCGCCAAACCCGAGGGATGCAAAAAAACCCGGATGCAAAAAAACCCGCGGAGGGGATTCCCCCCGCGGGTTTCGCGTTGCCAGGTCACCGAGGTTGGCGTTTAGGCCAGCCGTCACCTACTTGGCGACGGCTAAGTTCTGTCGCCGCAGCGCGTCAACGTACTCGTGGGCGACGTTGAGCACTTCGCGGTTGTAATACGTGTCGCGGTAGACGTCCTCCTCGTTGAGCTGCTTTTCGAGCTCCTTCTCTTCCTCCTCCTTGCGGGCGTTGAGCTCCGAACGTCGCTTGGCGAAATCGTCCGCGTTGAGCGAAACCTCGGTCTCGTCCTTTTGACGGGAGTAGAGTTCGACCCGTCGCAAGAGGTCGAGGAACTCTTCGTCCTGTTCGACCCGCTGTGCCGAGTTCGCCCGCAGCCGTTCGATGATCGGCCCCGGCGTCATCTGATAACGGTTGTGCTCGGCGGCCGGGACCCGGTCGTGCTCGAGGGCGAACTTCAGGTCTCCCTCGGCGACGTCCATCTTCTGGGTCAGGCTGGGAAGAACGATGTCGGCAGCGACGCCTTCGAGCTGGGTGCTATCGCCATCGGGCAAGTAGAACTGTTGGAGCGTCACCTTGAGCGCCCCATATTCCCCGCGGTCGCTGCGGAAGAGCTGTTCGCCGATGTCCATCAGCGTCTGGACGGTTCCCTTGCCGTGGGTCGCGGGGTCGCCGACCACGATCCCGCGTCCGTAGTCCTGAATCGCGCCGGCAAAGATCTCGCTCGCACTCGCACTGAACTTGCTGGTCACGACCACCAAAGGCCCGTCCCAAACGGTCATGGCGCTATCGTCGGAGTACTGGCTGACCGTCCCGTCGGAGCTTTTCACCTGGACGACCGGCCCCTGGTCGATGAACAGCCCCGTCAGGCTGATCGCCTCGGTCAGGCTGCCGCCGCCGTTGCGGGCCAAATCGAGGACGACGCCGTCGATCCCCTCTTCCTTGAACCCCTCGAGCAACCGGCGAACGTCGCGGGTGCTGCTGCGAGCCTCGAGCGGGTTCTCCTTCGCCTTTTCCATGTCGAGATAGAAACTCGGCAGGTTGATGTACCCGACCTTCATCGTCTCGGAGCCGTCGGGCAGTTCGTGTTCGATCACTTTGCCCCGCGCCGCCGACTCCTCGAGTTCGACTCGGGCGCGAACGATCTTGTAAACCTGCGCGTCGCCGACGCCCCCCGGTTTGACGCCCAAACGGACGGTCGTGCCCGCCTTCCCGCGGATCATCTTGACGACGTTCTTCAAGGGCATCTCGAGGACGTCGACCATCCGACCGTCCTCGCCTTGGCCGACGCTGACGATCACGTCATCCGGCTTGAGCTTGCCGTGCTTCGCCGCCGCGCCACCGGGGATCACGCTGCTGACGACGGTCGTCCCGTCTTTCTCGCGGAGGGCCGCCCCGATCCCGTCGAGGTTCAGCCGCATGCTGATCGCGAAATCCTTAAGCGTGTCGGGCGACATGTAGGTCGAGTGCGGATCGAAGCTCATCGTCACCGCGGAGAGGTACATCTCGAGCAAGTCGTCCGAACTGGTCTGGGTCCAACGGTTCGCGTACCGGCGATAACGTCGGCGGAGTTGGTCGATCGCTTCTTCGCCGACCGTCTCGTCTTCTTTCAGGTCGAGTAACGCGAACTTGATCTGCTTCCGCCAGCGGTCCCTCGCTTCCTGGGCGTTCTTGGCGTAGCTCGCCGCTTCGGCGTCGATGATGATCTTTTCGTTTTCCGTGAAGTCGAAGTCACCCTCGAGCATTTCCATCGCTTCGGCGACCCGTTCGTCGACCCGCGTGGTGAACCGTTCGAAGATTCGGTACGCGAGATCGAGGTTTCCGTCGCGAACCATCTCGTCGATCCGGGCCGACTGCGCACGAAATTCGTCGATGTCGCTTTGGTAGAAGTACAGCTTCAACGGATCGAGCGATTCAAGATAAAGCGTCATCGCGCGGTCGCTAATCTTGTCGCTGAGCCCCTCGCCGGAAATATGGTTCCGCGGCATCAACAGCGAAATCACGCGGGCGATCTGCGAGTCCTGCGGGCCCGGGGCAAGGTTCTCGGCGACCTGGTTCGCCTTCGGCGGTTGGGCGACCGCCCCCGCGGCGACGACCAACGTGGCCACAAGCGACCACCCAAGGGCGACGCCGAGCGGCCCGTTCGAGCGGATCAGCGTTCGTCGCCGCACGCCAGGATGGCTCGCGGAAGTCGGGTGGCGATGCATCTTCGGTTTCCTAAAATTCGGCAAAGGATCGTCCCAGAAAAGGGCACGGGTGACACACGGGCTCCGAACGTCTCGTGCTCCCGGCCAGATCACTCTGGCGGACCAGACGATTCTGGCTGGATCGTAGACGACTCGGAAAGCTCGCGGCAACGTCGATTGAGTTCCTTCGCTCAGTCTAACCGGATGGTTCGAAAGTGTGGGGTGTTCCCGCCGCGGAACCCCTTTGGGGTTCGGGACCTTTCCCGTAGCCGGACTCGTGGAGAGTTCGGAGGGGCTGCTTTACGCCGAAGGCGTTGCGTCCCACAGCCCAGGGTTGCTTCAATGCTGGGTGACAGACTCTTGACGACCTCCGGGACCGGTCGGATCACTCGCCGCCGAGATAGCGGACCTTCCCCGTGCCGGCGACGACACGGCCGATCGGGACACAGGGGACTCCCGATTCGGCCACTCGGGCGGCCACGCTCGACGCGTAAAAGGGGCTGACGACCAACACCATCCCGATCCCCAGGTTGAACACTCGCCGCATCTCCGCCGCCTCGATCCCGCCAAGTTGCTGGAGCCAGCGGAAAACGGGGGGGACCTCCCACGCGCCGGGATCGATTTCGGCATCGAGACCGGACGGCAGAATCCGGTCGAGGTTCTCCGGAATCCCCCCACCGGTCACGTGAGCGATCCCGTGCAACACCTGCTTGACCCGGTAGTGCGATTGGACGGCGCGGACCGCTTCGGTGTAGATCCGCGTCGGGGTCAGACAGGCGTCCGCGACGGTCTCCCCGCCGAGTCCCTCGGGCGTATCGTCCCACCCTACCCCGGCGGCTCCGATGACTTTCCGGACAAGCGAGAAACCGTTGCTATGAAGACCGCTCGCGGCGATCCCGAGAACGATATCCTCCTCCGCGATCGCCCCGCCGTCGATCAGCTTCCGTCGTTCGACGACGCCGACCGCGAATCCGGCGAGGTCGTAATCGTGCTCGCCGTACAGGTCGGGCATGATCGCGGTCTCGCCGCCGAGCAGCGCCATGTCGGCGGCGACACAGCCGTCACTGATCCCCGTCACGATTTTCTCGAGCCGAGCCGGGTCGTCCCGCCCCATCGCGACGTAGTCGAGGAAAAACAGCGGTTCGGCCCCGGTGCAGAGAACGTCGTTGACGCACATCGCCACCAAATCGATCCCGACGGTGTCGTGGCGACCGGTTTGCTGAGCGATTTTCAGCTTCGTCCCGACGCCGTCGGTGCCACTAACGAGCACCGGTTCGACATAGTTTCGGGCGAACAACCGGCCCGCGAAGTCGAGCCGGAACAGCCCCGCGAAGCCCCCGTCATTCCGCAGCACGCGGGGGCTGAACGTGCGTCGCATCAGCCGCGGGAGCCGGCTCATCGAATCGGCGTAGACGTCCAGGTCAACGCCGGCGTCTTTGTAGGTGATTGCCATCGCGGGGGATCGGGTTCGACGTGCGGGGGGCGGGCATCGGGGGATCGGGCATCAATCATGACCGCCGACCCGTCATGCGACCAGACGGCGGACCGGCCGCAGAACGTCCGCGCTTCCTCCGTCTCCTCGGTCTCGGCTTCGGGCGGGGGATCGTTCGCTCCCCGAAAACAGCGTTTCTCGGAACGATTGCGGCACCGAAGGCGGTCAAGTTTCGCCCCGATTCGGATGTTCAGAAAGCGGACGGACAAGGTTCGTTGACCGGCGGGGCGGCATGTAGCGGTCCCAGCTGGGCCCGTGGGGGCCGGCTTGCGGCGGGTGTCGATCCCAAGCGTCGTCGCCCGGGGAGCCATGTTCTTCCCCCCTGACTCGTCCGGTAAACTCGTGGCGCGTCGAGCGATCACCTCGCCCAACCCGCATCCATTCGCTGACCCCATCGGGAGGTTTCTCCGCTAAGGAATCGCCAATCGTCGCGTCGCACTCGCCCCGCACGCTTTTCTCACCGCCTGACCCCCGTTCCCCCGGCACCGTTCGGCCCCGGTGGTACGTTTGTTTCAGCGACCCGCCCGCTCCGCGTGCGGGTCGCGACACTTCAATCAGGACCGGTCGGGAACGGTCCCCGGGGCGACGGAGCGTGCCGTCCACCGGGAAGCTTCCGGTCGGTCCGACGTCATCCGCGACGAAACGGAATTTCGAAGGAGAGACCCCAACATGCTTATGCGCCAACCTTGTCCTGACCTGCAATTCGCTTACCAAACGCCTTACGGCGCCAGGCTTCAGGAGAATGGCGTTCAGTTTTCTGTGTTCAGCCGCTCCGCGACCGAAATGCGGCTGCTGCTATACAACCGGGTGAACGACCGCGAGCCATCGGACATCATCGACTTTGACCGTGACACCGACCGTTGGGGAGACGTTTGGAGCCTGACCGTTCCCGGTCTCGAGGCGGGCCAGCTTTATCACTTTCAAGCGAGCGGCCCTTGGGAACCGGCCAAGGGACACCGGTTCGATTCGACCGCCCGGCTCATCGACCCCTTCGCCCTGGCGTTGGCGGGCGAGTTCCAGAAAAGTACCGACGGCGTCGTCCGCCCGCCGAAGTGCGTCGTCGTCGATGACCAGTTCGACTGGGACGGGGACCGCCACATCCGCCGTGACATCAGCGAATCGGTGATCTACGAGATGCACGTCCGCGGTTTCACCAAAAGCCGCACGGCGAAGGTCAAGGCGCCAGGGACCTATCTGGGGGTGATCGAGAAAATCCCGTACCTCCAATCGTTGGGGGTGACGGCGGTCGAACTGATGCCGGTTCACGAGTTCCCGATCCGGGACATCTATGGCCAAAAGCTCGCTCGTCCCAACTACTGGGGCTACGACCCGATGGCGTTTTTCTCGCCCCACCGTGGCTACGCCCATGACCGCACCCCCGGGGCGCAGGTCGTCGAGTTCAAACAGATGGTCAAGGCGCTCCACGCCGCCGGGATCGAAGTGATTCTCGATGTCGTGTTCAACCACACGTGCGAAGGGAACGAGCAAGGCCCGACGCTCTCGTTCAAGGGGCTCGAGAACCAGGTTTATTACATCCTTAGTGAAGGCCAGCATTACTCCAACTACAGCGGTTGCGGGAACACGATCAACGGGAACCACCCGGTGGTCCGCGAGATGATCTTTCACTGCCTGCGGCACTGGGTTCACAACTATCACGTCGACGGGTTCCGGTTCGACCTGGCGAGCATCCTCAGCCGCGACCGGAACGGGAACCTGATCCCGAACCCGCCGATGGTCGAACTGATCGCCGAGGATCCGATGCTCGCCGACACGAAGATCATCGCCGAGGCGTGGGACGCGGCCGGGGCGTACCAGGTCGGCAGTTTCGGGAACCATCGTTGGGCCGAATGGAACGGCCGATATCGTGACGACGTCCGCGGTTTTTGGCGGGGCGATGGCGGCACCCTGGGGGCGTTCGCGACCCGGCTCGCCGGCAGCAGCGACCTGTACGAACACGCCGGCAGGCCACCGTTTTGCAGCATCAACTTCATCACGAGCCACGACGGGTTCACGATGAACGACTTGGTCACCTACAAGGGGAAGCACAACGCGGCCAACGGCGAGGACAACAACGACGGCGATAATCACAACATCAGCGACAACTACGGCGTCGAAGGGCCGACCCGCAAAAAGTCGATCAACCAGGTTCGGCTCCGCCAAATCCGCAACTTCTTCGGCACGATCCTGCTCAGCCAGGGCGTCCCGATGATCGTCAGCGGTGACGAGATTCGCCGCACCCAAAAGGGGAACAACAACGCGTACTGCCAAGACAACGACACGAGCTGGTTCGATTGGCGGCTGGTCGAGCGGAACCAAAGCCTCCTCAGGTTCGTCCAGACGCTGATCGATTTTCGGCGGAACCAGCCGACCGTCCGACGCCGGGCCTTCTTGACCGGCCAACCGGTCGACGGACGGATGATCCCCGACGTTTCGTGGTACGCCCCCGACGGGTCCGCCCTCGATTGGGGCCAGCACGAGCTCGCGATGACCGCCTACATCGCCGCCCCCGGCCGGGCCGATGACCCCGAAGGGCTCGGCCGCGACATGATCATGATGTTCAACAGCACCGGCCAAGTCCGCCAGTTCAGCCTCCCCGAAGCCGGGCGTGGGATGGTGTGGAACCTGTTCGTCGACACCGCGGCGGATTCCCCCGGGGATATCTACCCCGACATCGACGGGCCGACCCCGCCGAGCAACCGGGTCGTCGAGATGCCGTATCATTCGCTCAAGGTCTACGTCAGCCACGCCGGTACGGCTTGAACCCGCCTTGCCTCCGATGGCTCCATGACGAAAACTACGGGCGTGCCAAAGACGGGCATCGGGCGAGCCGCTTCCGATCGATTCGGGACGGTCTCGCCCGATCATCCGG
This sequence comes from Pirellulaceae bacterium, assembly GCA_041685355.1. Lineage (GTDB taxonomy): Bacteria > Planctomycetota > Planctomycetia > Pirellulales > Pirellulaceae > JAWLFY01. The sequence continues at coordinate 22,448 of JAWLFY010000013.1, forward strand.
CCCGATCCATTACTGGCCCGATCCACCACCGGCCCGATCCACCACCGGCCCGCTTGGAAACTCGCGTGCCCCTCGCCCCCCGCGTGAAAGCGTCCGCATGAATTCATCGACCGCCCCGCCGCTCCCGTTCCCCCACGAAATGATGGCGAACCACGAATCACCCGGGCCCCGCGACCCCTGGGCGAGCCACTCGTACCAGAACTACCAGCGTCAGCGGCAAATGACGCTCGGCGACTTGCTGCTGGAAAACCGGATCGTGTTCCTGCAGGGAGAAATCCACTACGGGAACGCGAACGAGCTGGTGATGAAACTGCTCTATCTGCAGAGCGAGAATCGCCGCAAAGACATCCACTTCTACATCAACTCGCCGGGCGGCAGCGTCACCGCGACGCTGGCGATCTACGACACGATGCAAATGCTCTCGTGCCCGGTCGGCACGTACTGCGTCGGCGAAGCTTGCAGCGGCGCGGCGGTGCTCCTCGTCGGTGGGGCGAAGGGAAAGCGATATTGTCTGCCCAATAGCCGCGTGATGCTGCACCAGCCGATGGGGGGCGTCGGCGGCCAGGTGAGCGACATCGAGATCCAGGCCGCGGAAATGTTCCGCTACCGGGACGTGCTCAACGACATCATCAGCCACCACTCGGGCCAACCGGTCGAACAGATCGCCAAAGATACCGATCGCGATTTCTTCCTCGGTGCGAACCAAGCGAAGGAATACGGGTTGGTCGACGATATCCTGACGAAACAGGTCCGAGACACGGACGAAGACGACGAGGACTGAGCCAGGCCGACTTCGGACGCATCCCGTGGGCGGCCCATCGACCGCCCGAACGCATCCGCCCGAACGCATCCGCCCGAACGACTCCCTCCGAACCGTCCCGATTGCAGCCTCACCCCAGTCGCCCTCCACCCCGACAATCGATCACCGCCATGCCGATCATCCCCTACGTCATTGAGAGTCAAGGTCGCGAAGAACGGACCTACGACATCTACAGCCGGCTCCTCAAGGACCGGATCATCTTTCTCGGCCAGCAGGTCGACGACCAGATCTCCAACTCGCTGGTCGCTCAGATGCTGTTCTTGCAGTCGGACGATCCGAAAGCGGACATCCACTTGTACGTCAACAGCCCCGGCGGGAGCATTACCGCCGGGATGGCGATCTACGACACGATGCAATTCGTGTCTTGCGACGTCGCGACCTATTGCATCGGTCAGGCCGCCTCCATGGGTGCCGTCCTGCTGACCGCCGGCGCGAAAGGGAAACGCTACGCCCTCCCCAACGCCCGGATCATGATCCACCAACCGCTCGCCGGCATGCAGGGGACCGCCCGCGAGGTCGAGATCCACGTCGAGGAACTGCGGCGGATCAAGAAGCGGATGAACGAGATCATGATCGAACACACCGGACACTCCCTCGAAAAGATCGAGGAAGATACCGACCGCGACCGATTCATGTCGGCCGTCGAAGCCTGCGAGTATTCCTTGATCGACAAAGTGATCAAGCGGATCGACGAAACCGATTGACGCCTCGACTCCCACCGCCCCCTTCGTCTAGAGGCCCAGGACGCTGGACCCTTCCGTCCAGAAACGCTCGTTCGAATCGGGCAGGGGGTATCTGGCGAGGGGAGACGGAAGGTCGGCGATCACTCGTCGCTGTTCTCCGCGCCAGCCGACCCTTTTTCGCCGTCGGCCTCTTCCTCCGAGACCAACGCGACGGCGTCGACGATCACATAACCGCTCGTGCCGCGGTTCGAGATCGTCACCACGGCGGGACGGTCGGGGGCGAATTCGTAACGCCCGATCGGGGCGAAGGTCTTCCCGATCGACGGCTGTTCCCGTTGGTCGACGCGGACCTCGGCCGTGCCTCCGGCGTGTCGGATCGTGACGGGGACGGACGAGCCACGGTTCCGGTTCGGCGGATAAGCTATTCGCACCTCGTACCGCCCCGCCCGCTCGACCTCGATCTCGAACGTCGCCGACGACATCCCCTTGTTCGTGTCGCCGTCATGCAAGTAAGAGTCCTCCACCCAGCTCCGGTTCGCGGTGCTCATCGTCCAGGTCCCGACCAGTTCCGCATCGATATCGTCGACCACGATTCCCGCGAAGTCGCCCGCGTTCCGCCCGTGGCTTCCCTGCGCCGACACGCCCGGGGGCGTTTCCAGGACTTGACCATCGGATAGGAGCCGTTCTCGAAGCGCCCCGTACGGCACGTCCTGGACCGCGATTTCGCGATCGATCGCCATCGCCGCCGCCGTCCCCGCCGATTGGCCCAAGATCATGAACACCGGCTCCATCCGGATCGACCCGAACGCGATGTGCGAGCTGGAGACACACACCGGAACCAACAAGTTTTCGCACCGGTCGCGCTTCGGCACCAGCGCCTGGTAACCGATCTGGTACGGCCCACGGGTCGGCACGCCGATATCACCCTCGTTCTGGACGTGTCCCTCCGGCGTGATGTAACGCTGGACGTTATGCGAGTCGATCGTGTACGACCCCATCCCGACCGGGTCGGGCGTGGGCTTTCGCTTGAGCAGGTGGTTCTCGGTCATCACCAACTCGCCGATCATCCGCCGCGCCTCGCGAACGTAGATCTGGTGCGGCCAATTCCCGTTGTCGACGAATTCGTCCTTCGCCAACCCCCACCGGTTCATCTCATTCCGGATCTCCTCGGGTACCCGCGGGTCGGTCGCGATGAAGTACAGCCAACCCTTTTGGTACGTCTCGTGTTCGCGAATGATCTCGCGGCGACGCTCGTAGCTCGCCTCGGGGTAGTCGTAATTGAACCCGATGTTGTCGGTGCTCATCGGGCCGTGATTGTTCGTGTCCGTCTTCCGATTCGGGATCGGGTCGAATTTGCGGAACACCTGATCCCACCCCGCTTCAAAAATCCTCGCGAGCAATTCGTACTCGGCCGGGTCGTACCCCTCCGGCTTTTCGAACGGCACCCGGTTCTCGGGATGGTCCGTCAGACACATCCGGAAGCAATAGGCTTGCACCTTGTCATCCCCCGCCCCGTACTCCCCCGGCGGATCGGGGCTGACCCGCGGCAGAACACCGCTGGAGGGATCGCCCGGCACGACGTACGGGTCGATCGGCTCGGGGACGGCTCCGAAATGATGAGAGTGATGGAGCACGCCCGTTTGCACCCCGTTCCATCGCTCGCCGTATTCGCCCGTCGACTCGCGGCCGACGTGGTAATCGACACCGGCGGCCGCCATCAGGTCCCCCTCGTAGGTCGCGTCGAGAAACACCGTCCCGGAGAACGTTTTCCCGTCGAGCGTCCGGATCGAAACGACACGGTTCCCTTCGAGGGTGACGCCCGACTCACGATCGAGCCACGCGTCCCGGAACACCGGGACCTGCTCTTCCTTGACCCACGCGTCGAACACCGACTCCGCGACGTGCGGCTCGAAAATCCACATCGTCCGCTGTTCGCCGTCGATCGCCGCGGTCCCCTGTCCCCGGTTGCCATACGCCTCCCGGGTTTGCCACTTCCACGACGCGTCGCGATCGTAGTGCTGCCAAACCCGATGATAGAACTCGCGGGACAACCCGCCGATCACCCCCTTGTTCCCCGTGTCGGTCCAACCCAGGCCGCCGCTGCTGAGCCCGCCGAGGTGTCGATCGGGAGAGACGATCGCGACCGACTTCCCCATCCGCTTCGCTTGCACCGCCGCGGTCACCGCGGCCGACGTTCCGCCGTACACCACCACCTCGAACCGCGAACCCGCATCCCTCTCCTCCGAACGTCCCACCGGCCCCGACGCGACAAATATCGCGATGACGCAAACCGCGGCGGCTACCCCACGCCAACCGCCGCTCCACGCGGCACACGCAATCAGCCTTCGAGCCACCGGAGTTCGGAGGGATTCGGAGAAGAACCGAGAGACACCGTTGAGCCCCCGTGCGGCGGACCGCGAAGATCGAGAATCTTTGATCATGAAGCTGGACATTCGCGGGGCTCCGGAGGGGGAATCGGGAAGGGGATCGTGCGATCCGCCATGCAAGCACCTCGTACGCTGAGGCGACATTGTACGCGCCGAATCCGGACCTCCAGAGTATCCACCCACGCGGAACCACGACGTTTCCCCGGCAAAAGCCGCCCGTTGCCCCCCCAATGTCGCGAGCAGCCCGCCCGCCTGCCCCTGCCCCTGCCACTAGACCCTGCCCCTGCCACTAGCCCCTGCCCTACTCGCCCCCCGCATTTTTCGGTTTGAAAGCGGTGCTCGCATCAATCCGGGACCGCCACTCCCTCGTCGAGGACCGGCAAGTAGCCCCCCCTGGGCGGCGCTCCGTGAAGTCCACCGCCCTGAAGTCCACCGCCCTGAAGTCCACGGCTCAGGAGAACGGACGGATCATTGACGCACCGACAGGCGGCCTTACTGGCCCCTTCCCCTCTTTGGTTCCGTCGGTCGCTAACCGAGATGTCAACAACTCGCCGAGCCGGCTGGGACTGAACGGTTTGTGTAGAATCGCGACGAGCGAAAACGCCTTTCGGAGCGCGCCGCGGTCAATTTCGAATCCCTTCGCGGTACACAGGATCGTTGGGGGAAACGGGGTCGTCGGGTCGGATGCGATCCGGACCAACAACTCGTGCCCGCTGCAGCGAGGCATTTGGTGATCGGTGACCAACAAATCGATTCCCCCGAGAAGCAATCGCTCGAAAGCCTCGACCCCGTCGGCGACGGTCTCGACGCGGAATCCGAACTTCGTCACCGTCATCGCGATCACGCGGCGGAACACGGGATCGTCTTCGGCGACCAGGACCAACGGGACGTCAGACATAAGGCGGGAACTTCGCTGGCGGAGAATGCCGTTCGGGGGGCGGACAGGTGCGTGAGAAACCGGAGGCGAGAAGCCGGAGGGGGGCTCGCCCGATGTGGGAACGTCGCCGCGTTCGCTTGTGGCCATCACTTCCGCTCGTGGCCGTCACGTCCGCTCTTGGCCGTCACGTCCGCTCTTGGCCGTCACGTCCGCTCTTGGCCGTCAATCGTACGCTTTTGGCCGTCAAACGTACGCTTTTGGCCGTCAAACGTACGCCGCGCGGCGACCGGCCGGTGCCAAATCACCCGCCGAAACGGACACGCCCGGTCCGGCGCCTTGGCCCCTCCCGCGACAATTGCCAGATCCGGAACGAACGGTTGCGGCAGCCTCAGCCTGCCCCGCCCGCGAGGCGGGCACGCGTCGTCTTGGTTGACACCCGAGCGGGTGACCGATAATCTCCAGACAAGTTCAAGGTTCACGCGTGTGCCCGGGCCCCCACAGGTTCGGGCTGTTTTTTTGTTTGAAACGGCCGTCATGAATCCCCAAGACATCCTCCGTTACGTCGACTCGCTGCACCGCGAGAAGAACATCGACAAGGACCTCGTTTTCTCGGCGATCGAGGCGGCCCTGCAAACCGCGGCCAAGCGTCAGTACGGCGAAAACGCGGACATCGAGGTGCAACTGAACCGGGACGACGGCCGCATCTCGGCGTCGCTCGAAGGGGAACCGCTCGGCGACGACCAGATCGGACGGATCGGCGCTCAGACCGCCAAACAGGTGATCATTCAAAAGGTGAAAGAGGCCGAGCGGGACTCCTTGCTGCTCGAATACCGCGCCCAGATCGGCGACATCGTCAGCGGAATTATCGGCAAGGCCGACGGGGGCGTCGCCACGGTCAACTTGGGGAACGTCGAAGCGATCCTGCCCCGCAGCGAACAAATTCCAGGCGAAACGCTGCACGCCAACGAACGGGTGCGGGCGATCGTGTTCGAAGTCCGGGCGACCGGGAACCGTGTTCGCGTCGTCCTCAGCCGCACCCGACCACAACTCGTTCAACGACTGTTCGAACAGGAGATCCCCGAACTGAGCGAGGAGGTGATCTCGATCAACTCGATCAGCCGCGAACCGGGTTACCGCAGCAAGGTCGCCGTCAGCAGCGTCGACGCCCAGGTCGACCCGATCGCCGTGTGCGTCGGCTATCGCGGCAGCCGGATCAAGGCGGTCCGTGAGGAACTCGCGGGTGAACACATCGACGTCGTCCGCTATAGCGAGGACCCGGAAGTCCTGATCCCCAACGCGCTGCAACCGGCCGAGGTCGAGCAAGTGCTGCTGTGTGACATGATCGGCCGCGCGATCGTCCTCGTCCAAGAAGACCAGCTCTCTCTCGCGATCGGTCGCCGCGGCCAGAACGTGCGGCTCGCTAGCAAGCTTTGTGGGTGGGACATCGAAATCATGACCGGCGCCGAACTCGAAGATCAAATCGAGCGAGCCGTCGGCGGATTCACCCAAATCGAAGGGGTGACCGAGGAGATCGCCCAGGCACTCGTCGAACAGGGCTACCTCTCCTATGACGACCTATCGGTGATCGAACCGGATCAATTCGCCGAGATGAGCGGGTTGTCGATGGAAGACGTCGACCGGATCGTCGAAGTCGCCGAATCGCGGGCCGAAGAGGCCGAAGCGGCCGTCGCCGAGGAACGCCGCGTTCGACGCGACCGGGAACGGTTACAGCGAGAAGCGGAAGCCGCCGGGATCGCCGAACCGGAATCGACAGAACCGGCCGAATCGACGGAACCGGCCGAATCGACGGAACCGGCCGAATCGACGGAATCGGCCGAATCGACGGAATCGGCGGCATCGACGGAACCGACCGAAACCACCGGCTCCGCCGACGCAGCCCCGTCCACAAACACCCCCGCCTCGGACGTAGCCGTCGCCCCCGAAGCACAACCGGTCGCGGACGTTCGCGGTCCCGAGACCGAGGCCGTGCCGGGGGGCGAGGAAGGGATGGGCGATCCTTTGACCGAAGAGCCAGTGACCGAAGAGCCAGTGACCGAAGAGCGAGGGACCGACCAGACCGTCACCGCCGAGTCGCCCGCCGAAACCGAATCGGAGAGCGTCGCGAGCGAAGACGCCAGCGACGGTGCGGTCACGGGGGAGCCCCGACGTCCCAGCGGCGAGCCGGGCTGACCCTGAACACGACCCTGCAGAGATGCGTCGCGAGGCCCCCGAAGACGGGAGCCGTCCCGAAGAGGGGTTCGGGCCTGACTCCGGTCGCAACGCGGTCGCACCAAGTCGCTGCCGCGTCGATCGTGATTCCATACCGGCGGCGGGAAGTTTTCAGAATCGACCGCTGGCCGGTTTCACAGCAACGCCTGCTTCCGTTATCCTATCCGCAAGTTGTTCCTGGGACGTTGATTTTGGGCGGGAGAAACCGACCGATCGCGACCCGGCCAGGAGTTTGCTGACGATCCGCGACGCCCCGGAAGGACCGAATCCGGCGGCGGCGATGGAGGGAAGACTTTATGTGATTTTTTGAGCCATTCTCCCGAGCCAACCAAGTTGGCGGCGGGATTCGAACTTGACAGGACCACGACCCCGTGCCCGTACGCATTTACGCGCTCGCCAAAGAATTCAACCTCGATAGCAAGGACCTCGTTGAAGTCGTCAAGAAAGCCGGGATCACCGGCAAAGGCTCCGCACTGGCGAGCCTCGATGATGACGAAGCCCAACGGGTCCGCGACCATCTAGCTGGAAGCTCAGCAGCCCCCGCCCCGAAATCGACCAAGGCCGTCGCGAAGCCGACCGAGACCCGCGTCGCTGCGCCCGCGGCGGTCCGAGACACGCCGATCCCGACCGGACGTCGCCCGATCGCGATCCAAGTCGGCCGTGGCGGTTCGGGCAAGCCGGCCACGGAGAAACCGGCCTCGGGAAAATCCGCCGAAGCGAAACCGGCCGAGGAAAAATCGGCGGACACCACGCGGCCAACCCCCAAGTTGGCGCCCGCTCCACCGGCGAAGGAGGCCCCAGAGCCCCCGGGCCAAAAGCCGAGCACTTCCGGAGCGTCGCCCGGCAGCAGTCCGCCCGCTCGCGGTATCGGCATGGCAGCCACGTCGAAGCCGTCATCCGCGAGCGAGTCGGGTTCGGGCTCTGCCTCCACAAAACCCGCGAGCGGAACCCCCGCGAGCGGAACGGGGGCAGGCGGAACGGGGGCAGGCGGAACGGGGGCAGGCGGAACGGCAGCGTCCGAACGTGGCGGTGCCGACAAGGGGGATTCAGAGAAGGGCGGGTTCGCGAGCCGGATCGCGGGCCGCATGGGGGGCAGCGGCAAAGTCGTCCCGAACCGCCCCGCACCTCCCGCCCACCGCCCGTCGTCCGCGGGGGGCACCGGCCGACGCGATTTGTCCGCAGGGAAAGTCCGATCTCTCGACCGACCTTCCTCCACCGGCGGCGGCGATTCCGAGTCGAAAGGTTCCGAAGCGGGAAAGACGGGCCAGCAGAAACGCCGCGAACCGAAGATCAAAATCAGCTTGGCCCAGCTGCCGACGGCGCCCCAGCCGGCCAAGCCGGCCGCGGGCTCCGGAGAAACCGCGGCGCAAAAGCCCGACATCAAGCTCAGCAAAGACGTCATCGCCGGCCACAAACAGGGGATGAAGGCGCCGCTGGAGAAGTTGCAAGAGGACACGACCGAACAGGAAAAAGGTGCCCAACGCCGGGCGACCGGCGGTTTGTCCGGTTTCACCGGCGATAAAAAACGGAAGCCGGGCCAGGAAGAAGAAGAAGCGCCCCGCAAGAAAGGCTTGGCGGGAATGGCGAGCGCCCGCGCCGATCGCTCGCGAGGCGGCGGCGGACGCCGCTCCCGCGGGGGCGATTCCGATCGCTCGATGGCCCGCTCCGGTGGCCGCCGTCAAACGCTCCGCCGCAAGGGGACCAACACCGCGGCCCCCCGAAAAGACAAGGTGATCCTCGAGTTGCCGTGTACCGTGCGGAGCTTCTCGGAGGCCGCCGGCGTCCCCGTCTCGCAAGTCCTGCGAGTGCTGATGGGGATGCAGATGATGCTGAACATTAACGCCGAGCTCGACCTGGAGACGGCCGAGATGATCGCCGGGGAACTCGGTCTCGACATCGAACTCAAGGCGTCGGAGACGCTCGAGGACGAGCTAATCACGCGGCTCGACGAGCAGGAAGACGACCCCGACAAGCTCGTCCCGCGGCCCCCGATCGTGACCTTCCTCGGGCACGTCGATCACGGCAAAACCAGCCTCCTCGATCACCTGATCGGGATCGATGTCGTCAGCGGGGAAGCGGGCGGGATCACCCAGCACATCCGCGCCTACCAAGTCCAGAAGGACGGTCGAGGGGTGACGTTCGTCGACACGCCCGGCCACGAGGCGTTCACCGAGATGCGTGCCCGCGGGGCGAACGTCACCGACATCGCCGTGCTCGTCGTCGCCGCCGATGACGGGATCATGCCGCAAACCGAAGAAGCGATCAGCCACGCCAAGGCGGCAGGCGTCCCGATCGTCGTCGCACTCAACAAAATCGACCTCGAAGGGGTGGACGCCAACCGCGTCATGACCCAGCTCACCGAGCACCAACTCACGCCGAGCGAATGGGGGGGCGACGTCGAAGTCGTCCGCACCAGCGCGACCGAGGGGATCGGCATGGAGGAGTTGCTCGAAACGCTGCTCACCGTGGCCGAACTCCACGAGTACACGGCGAACCCCGAACGAGACGCGCTCGGGGTGTGCCTCGAAGCGGAACAACAAGGGGATCGCGGCGTCGTCGCGAAACTGGTCGTCCGCAACGGGACACTCCGGGTCGGAGACGTGCTCGTGTGCGGCCCCGCCCACGGTCGGGTCCGCGCGATGACCGATCCGCTCACCGGCACCCCGCTCGATGAGGCCGGGCCGAGTATGCCCGTCAGCGTGACGGGACTCGACCAAACCCCCGGGGCCGGAGATCGCTTCCACGTCCTGGACACCATCGGCCAAGCCCGCGAAATCGCGTCCCGTCGCGAACAAGCCTCCAGCCGGGAATCGCTCTCGGGGATCACGACGAAGGTCTCCTTCGAGAACTTCCAGGAAATGCTCCTCGGCGGTCGCCTCGGCCAATCCGAAGACAAGGTCAAGCTGAATCTGATCGTCCGCGCCGACGTCAGGGGGTCGCTCGAAGCGATCGACAAAGAGATCGGCAAATTCGCCCATCCCGAAGTCGAACTGCGGGTGCTCCAGCGGAGCGTCGGTGGCGTTTCGCTCGCCGACGTGACGCTCGCCAGCGCGTCCGACGCGGTGATCGTCGCGTTTAACGTGATCCCCGACGAACAGGCCCGCGCGCTCGCCGACGAGCGAAACGTCCAGATCCGCCGGTACGACGTGATCTATAAGTTGACCGACGACATCAGGGCGATGATCGAAGGGCGACTCAAACCGGAGAAACGAGTCGTCGAACTCGGACGGGCGATCGTCAAACAAGTCTTTACCATCAGCCGCGTCGGGACGATCGCCGGGTGCTACGTCGCCCAAGGCGTCATCCGCCGCGGAAGCCGCGTCCGGGTCAATCGTGACGGCAGAACGATCGGCGATTACCCCCTGGATACCCTCCGGCGGATCAAGGAAGACGTCCGCGAAGTCCCCCGCGGGATGGAGTGTGGGATCCGCTTGCAAGGCTTCAACGACATCAAGCAAGACGACGTCCTGGAGTCTTACGTCATCGAAGAGGTGGCCCGAACGCTCGACTGACCCGAACGCTCGACTGACCCGAACGCTCGACTGACCCGAACGCTCGACTGACCCGAACGCTCGACTGACCCGAACGCTCGACTGACCCGGATCCCCCGCTTCGCGAGGTTTCCCCCTCGCGAGGCTCTCGCTTTCTTTCTGTTCCCTTTCCCCCGTCACCGATCTGTGTCCAGCCGTCGTTTGCTCAAAGCCGCCGAGGCGATCCGTGAAGTGGTCGCCCAAGCCATCCTCACCGAACTCCGCGACCCCCGCGTCAAAGACGTTACCGTCGTCGGCGTGCGGGTCAGCCCCGACATGCGCGAGGCAAAGGTGGCCGTCAGCGTGATGGGAGACGAGAAGCAGAAATCCCTCTCGCTCCGTGGGCTGCAAAACGCCGCCGGGTTTCTACAAAGCAAGATCGCCAACAGGATCGACACCCGTTACACCCCGCGTCTGCAATTCACGATCGACAAGGGGCAAGAAAACGCACTCGCCGTCGGGGAACTGCTCGCCAAGATCCGCCAAGAAAAAGAAGGGGCGGACGAGCCCACCGGTACCCTCGACGAAACCGACGAGGCGGGGAACCGAACCGACGAACCCACCACTCGCCCCGGCGATCCCTCGCCGTGAAACCGGGTAGCCAGCTCCCGAAGACGGCCCCGGCCGCGAATCAATCCACCTCGCCTCCCGCAACCAGATGTCTGCAAGCAACCGCGCCTCGCTGATCGGCAAACTCCACACCGCGCTCAAAAAACACTACAAGGCTCCCCCGCCACAACCCGCCCGCCCGCTCCTCGAACACGTCCTTTACGCGTCGCTGCTCGAGGACTGCCCGGCAGACCTCGCCGACGAGGCGTTAGCGAAATGCGAACAGGAATTCTTTGACTGGAACGAGGTCCGCGTCACCACCGCGACCGAACTGAGCCAAGTCTTCGCGCGGCTCCCCGACCCGGCGAAAGCGGCCCAACGGCTGAAGGGGAATCTGCAAGCGATTTTCGAAGAGTTCTACACGTTCGACCTCGACCATCTGAAGAAAGAAAACCTGGGCAAGGCGGTCGCGAAGTTCGAAAATATGCCGGGGATGACCCCGTTCGTCCTCAGCTATACCGTCCAACATGGACTCGGCGGGCACTCGATCCCGATCGATTACTCGGCGATGGTGGTGATGCTCGTGCTCGGGATCGCGTCCCAAGCCGAAGCCTCCTCCGGTCGCGTCCCCGGGCTGGAAAGGGCGATCCCCAAAAACAAAGGGGTCGAGTTCGGATCGCTGCTCCATCAAGCCGCCGTCGCGCTGAACCAAGATCCCAACGACAAGACCGGCCGCTCGGTGCTCGATTCGGTCGTCAAAGGTTCCGGCGACGAACTCGACGACTGGCTCAAGAGCAAGGCCGCCGCTAAGAAACGCGTCGCTCGACGCCGGGCGGACGAAAAGGCCGCCAAGCAACGTGAAATGGAAGAGGGCACCGACGACAAATCGGCGGCCCCCAAAAAGACGGCGTCCAAAAAGCCGGCCCCCAAGAAAGCGAGCCCCACAAAAACGGCTCCCGAAAAGGTCGCGGCCCCCGAGACAGCCGCCGGCGTGAAGAAAACCATCACCGCGAAGCCGAAAACGTCCACCGCGAAGCCGAAAACGTCGCCCGCCGAGACCGAACCGCCACCGGCCAAACCGTCGAGCGACCCGAAAAAGGGAGCCACCAAGAAAACGGCGACGAAGTCGCCTCAACCTGCCAAGACAAAATCGAAGCAGCCCTCCGCCGACGCGACGCCGAAAACGAAATCGAAAAAGTCATCCAAGAAATCGACTTCCACCTCCGACCCCACCAAGTCAAAGTCCGCTCGCGCGAAACCGAAACCGGAAAACGCAAAGCCGACACCAGATAAAAAAAGTACAAACCGTAAACTGACCAAACGAAAACCCCGCTGAACCCCCCAACGTCGATCGGACCATGGCAGGACACTCCAAGTGGGCCAACATCCAGCACCGCAAAAGCCGCGTCGATGCCCAACGCGGAAAGATGTGGAGCAAGCTCAGCAAGGCGATCATCGTCGCCGCAAAGATGGGCGGCGGGGACCCGTCCGCCAACCTTCGACTCCGCAAGGCGATCGACGACGCGAAAGCGGTCAGCATGCCGAAGGACAACATCGAGCGGGCTGTTAAGAAAGGGACCGGCGAACTCGACGGCGGTGACCTTGAAGAAATCGTCTATGAAGGATACGGACCCGGTGGCGTCGCCGTGATGGTCGAGGCGATGACCGACAACCGAAACCGCACGGCACCGGAAATCCGCAGCCTGTTCGGCAAACATGGCGGCGAACTCGGAAAGACCGGTTGCGTCGCCTACCTGTTCGAACGCAAAGGCCTGTTCCTTCTCGACGCCGGTTGCGACGAAGAAAAAGTCACCGAGATCGCGCTCGAACAGGGTGGCGAAGACGTCGAAACGACCGACGACGGGAAACTGCAGATCACCTGCCCACCCGACGCCTATCAACAACTCGCCGATGCCTTCGCCGAGGCCGAACTCCCGGTCCTCGTCAGCGAAGTCTCCCAACTGGCGCAAACCACCGTCGACGTCGAGGGCTCGGTCGCCAAGCAGGTCATGAACCTGCTCGAGGCACTCGACGACAACGATGACGTCCAAAACGTCAGCTCGAACCTGAACTTCACCGAAGAAGCGTTCCAGGAATAATCACCAGTTGTACTCCGCCCCGACATAGCCTCCGTGGAGAACCACCGAGGACCCCGGATACACGGCGCTGTTCGGATCGACCGACGCGAAGTCTTGTGAGATCGAACCGACACTCGTCGCCACACCGGTCGCCCCCAAGATCCGGTAACCGCCCCGCAGCGTCCACGCGTTGCACACGCGGTAACCGAGCCCGAAGTCGAGCTCGCCCAGCGTCGACAGCACCGTCTCGCAACCCTCGCGGTCGACGACCTCGCTGGTGAAGTTCGTGTACGTGGCGAGCACGTCGTGCGTCCCCAGACGCTGCCGATAGGTCACCCGGTTGCCATACAACCCGAACTTCCCGGCGATCGAGAGGTTGACGCGGTTGCACAGGCAATAGATCAGACGGCCGCCGAATTGATACCCGAACAGATTGTTCTCGGTGTCGACGTCATAGTAGAGGTCGCTCGGATGGTACCCCGGCGTTCCGTCGATGTTCGCGTCGAACCCGAACTCGTCACGAAACTGGAACCAGCGAAAACCGTGGCTCGCGACGACCTGCACCCGGCCGCCGCAGGGACGCACCAACGGCCCCGCGGCTCCACCGAAACCGTACGCCGGACCACAGCCCGGGTCGCACGCCGGTCCGCAATTTTGGTATCCCGCGCCGAACAGTCCGAGCACGCCGCCCAGGTTTCGAAAACGGTCGAGCAACCCGCTGCCGCCACACGCCGCGGCACGCTGAGCCCCCATCACCCCGAAGGAAGAAAAGTTCAGCTCAAGACCTTGAAAATCGACGTTACGACGGCCGCGAAACGCCGCCGCCTCGTCGTAATAGTTGTAAACCGAATCGGCCCCGCCGTTCCCCACCCCGGCCGGACTGCCGCCCGAACTCGGGTCGATCGTCAAGTTGTTCCAACCCGGAAACGCCGGCTGGAAGTCGCCCGCCGATCCGGGCGCCACGATCGCCGATTCGGCCCCCGGGTCGAAGTTGAAATAGGTCAACCCGAGGCCGTACCGGCCGTTCGCCAAGTAACGGCCGACGCTGACGTCAAATCCGGCCGACGCCGACGGGTCGACATCCGCTGACCACAGGCGGGACATGCTGGGGTCCGCGTCTTCGTAGAGCAAGCGGACGTTCTCGGCGTTTTCAAAGTTCAAAAACAGCAGGTTGAAACCGCCGTACCAAGGGGACAGCGCCGGGCGCGGGGCGACCCCGCCAAACCCGGCGACGTGCGGGACCCCGCCACCGCACGCCGCACCACGGTACACCCCAGCCTCCCACGTCCCGCCGGCCCGCGCCGGATCATCGCCAAACGGATCAGCGAAACGGCCGGAGACCTCGCCCGGCGGGAGCGATTCGGCCCCGGGCGGAGCCTGCGAAGCGGCGGACTGACTCGCCACCGTCCCCGCTTCTCGACCGGTCGCCACCGCGACGCGGCGGCCGCTTCCGACAGTCGCCGACACGCCGTGGCCGACATCACGACCGCCCGCGACAACGGCCGCATCGCCCCACCGGGGCTTCGCAGGGACGGGCCTCGGTGACGAGTCTGACACGGTGTAGAACGGGCCGGCGGGACGAGACGGAATCGGGCCTCGCGTCTCCACACCACTTCGATGGCGCCCGCGAAATCGACTCCACTTCGACGGCCCGCGGTAATCCGTCCAGTCTCCGCCGAACGATCCGTCAGCGACGTATCCGGTCGCGGCGATCGGGGAGTCCGCTCGCGTTGACGATCCGCTGCCCGACTCAGCACGAACCACGCCCACCGCCCCGAGGCTGAGCGCGATCACCACGCCGTGATATAGATTCGTCTTCAAAGCTCGACTCCCTTCGAGACCCGATTCCGTCCGTCATCTCATCGATCGGCGATCGACGCCGATCGAGAGGCGGAAAACGGGGCGAGCTCGATCAAGCCGCAACATCGACAGAACCGAACGCTGACCGGCGATCATTGCCCCGGCCGATCATTGCCCCGGCCGATCATTGCCCCGGGAGAGCATTGCCCGGGAGATCACTCGTCCCGAACGACGGCGGTCAACAGCGCGTTGGCCGTCGTTTCCCGCGAGCCCCCGTCGGTCGTTCGGATCACGACCTTCGCCTTCTGAGGACCTTCCGCGTCCACCGGGGTGAATCGGACGGTCAAGATGTGCAGCTTCGTAGGGGTCGATTCCGCCTCGTAGTCCGCCTTCCAACCGTCGCACTCGATCGCGGCGATCACGAACGGCTCGCGGCCTCGCACGACCAATCGTTGCTCGACGGTCTCGCCCGGCTTCAAACTCCCCAGCGAAATCGATTGCGGGGCGACGTTCAACGCCGACTCGACCTCGCCCGAGACGCGAAACGGGACGCGAGGCATCGAGCGGTCGTCGGTCACCACGATCAACTGATCGCGGAAGGCACCTGCTGGGGCGTCCTCACGGAGCGAAACGCTCAGTTCGTACTTCACCTTCCCACGCCCCCGCTCGGTTTGACGGAAGTCCGCCCGAAGCCACGGGTGGCTCGTCTTGATGTCGGTGATCTTCCAATCGTCGCGGCCGGCGTAAAACACGGTCGCCGACTCGGTCGATGCCGTTCCCGCCTCGACCCGGCCGAACTCGAGTTCCCCCGGCTGAAACACCATGTCTTTGCGAATGTAACCGTCCACCCGCAGTCGTGCCTCGGCATAGAACGGCTTGTCGACCACCACCGTCAACGTCGCCCCGCGTTGGCCACGGAACGTGTCGGTGTTGAACCGCGCGACGAGGGAACCGGTCTCGCCCGCCGGGACGTACTCGGACTCGACGATCGGCGTCGTGCACCCGCAACTCGCCCGCACCGTGCGGATGTGCAAGTCGCTGTCGTAGGGGTTCACGATCGGGAAGGTGAACTCGGTCTTCGAGGCGACCGCGACGGTCCCGAAATCGTGTTTCTTGACCGGAAAGACTCGGTCGGCCCACGTTTCCGCCGCGGCGGAACCGGCGATCGGTGACCAAGCGAAGAAGAAGCCGACGGCCGCCGTCGCGGCAACGTTCCAGCATCGCTGAAGCATCAGGAAGTCCCCCCGGACTTGGGATTGTGAACTCGGTGCGAAATGGGGGTCAGATGACCACATTCAACCGTAGCTCTCTGGGCGGCAAAGACAACCCGTTTGGAGGTTTCGATCGCCCCGGCGACCGACGATTTTCGGCGGGTCCACGAAAAAAGCGGGGTGTGCCCGAGACCGGACACACCCCGCTTCGCTGTCGCTAACGTCCTGAACTGAATGACCGGCCCCGCCGCGAGGGGACGATCAACCGTGTCTTCAGCATCCGCAAGCGGGGGCGGCGTCGCAGCACGAGCTGCCACAACCGCGGTTGCCGAACAGCCGCTTCAGAAGACCGCCACGGGCCGGCTTGCAGCAGGGGTCTGCCGAAACGCAGCACGGGGTCGGGCAGCAGACTTCCACCGGGACTTCCTTGCAGACGACCCGCGGGACGCACTTCTTCACGGTGTACGGCTCACAAACCTGACGGCACTTCGCGACCTTGACGGTCTTCGTGTAGCACTCGGGCTTGCAAACCGTGTAGCAAACTTCCTTGCTGCGGCACTCGGGGACCATCTTGCACACCTTGTAGGTGCAGGTCTTCGTGCGGCACTCGGGGACCATCTTGCAAGTGGTGTACTTGCAAACCTTCTGACGCTCTTCGCAGACCGTCTTGCACACCTTGTAGGTGCAAGTCTTCGTGCGGCACTCGGGGACCATCTTGCAGGTCGTGTACTTGCGGACCTTCTGACGCTCCTCGCAAACCATCTTGCACACCTTGTAGGTGCAGGTCTTCGTGCGGCACTCGGGAACCATCTTGCAGGTCGTGTAGTTGCAGACCTTCGTCCGGCATTCGGGGACCATCTTGCACACCTTGTAGGTGCACGTCTTGGTCTTGCACTCCGGAACTCGCTTGCACACCGTGTAGGGAACTTCCCGGGTCCGACGTTCGCGGACGTACCGGGTGCAGGTCACTTCACGCTGTTCGCAGCTCGGCACCCAAACCTTCTTGCAGATCGTCCGGGGCGGGCACTGCACGCACTCCACGCGGCACTTGCCGGGGCAGTACACGCACTTGCAGGTCGCCGGATCGAAGACCCACGTCCCCGGCTCGCGGACGACTCGCTTCATCACCGGCCCGGGGACCGTCTCTTCCGTCGTTTCCCACGACCCGGTGTTCACCGTGATCGTCTTGGTGTAGGTCTCCGGGACGCACACGGTGTAGTGTTCGGTGCGGACCTTTTCCTCGTGAACCGTGTTGTACACGGTGTAGTTGATCTCACGAGTCTTCGTCTCCCACACCGGCTTCATCACCGTGTAGTTGATCTCCTTCTGGTGAGTCTCGTACACCGGCTTCATCACCGTGTAGTTGATCTCACGGGTCTTCGTCTCCCACACCGGCTTCTTGACGGTGTAGTTGATGACCTTCTCGTGAGTCTCGTACACCGGCTTCATCACCGTGTAGTTGATCTCGCGGGTCTTCGTCTCCCACACCGGCTTCTTGACGGTGTAGTTGATGACCTTCTCGTGAGTCTCGTACACCGGCTTCATCACCGTGTAGTTGATCTCGCGGGTCTTCGTCTCGTAGGTCGGGACCATCACGGTGTAGTTCACCGTCTTGGTCCGCGTCTCCGGCACCATCCGGGTGCACTGGATCTCTTTGTCTTCGTAATAGACTTCGTTCCGGGTCCGGTAACGAGTCTCTTCCACTTGGTCGTAAACGACCTCGCGAACGGTCCGCATCACGGTGTACGAACCGCCGTTCGCGGCGTCGGAAGCTTCGGCCCCCTCGCCAGCTTCCACGGTTCCGCCTTCGACGACCGAACCTGCACATCCGCCACAGCCTTCATAGCTGATCGCGCCACAGTACGCGGCGCTGGCGGTCTGTGCCCCCGAGACAGTCGCGATGACCGTCAAGGCGGGCAATAACCACAGCCTTTTCATCTTCAAATTCTCCACAAGGAACAACACGGTGTTGCAAGGACGCAGCTTTCGATACCTCCCCAGGAACCTCCCAGGTGGCACGCGATCGAGACCCGTGATGCCTTACGGCCGCAGCCGCCATGGCCATCGTTCCCCCCGTGCAACGTCGCCGCGTTTGTGGAGGATTGATAGGACAGGAAAACCGTAAGCCCTAACGAAACGGATCCCGATGCAGTGACTACATCGACTACGTGGCAAACGTTGGACACGTAAAGAAGCTTGCCAAGGCAAAACGTGACGTTTGGGCGGTCCTGATAAGACGACCGTTCTGTTTTTGACGATTATGCCAAAGCGTCGCCATTTCAGGACGTCTCCGCACCCCGATGACGCCCCCGTGAAACACGCGGCCCCCCAACCAGACCGCTAAAGGTCGCGTATTCGCCCCGGCCACAACTCTTCGCGACTCCGTTCGCCCCCCGCACCGATCGATGCACCAAACACACACATCGCCGCACGCGAAACCCCAGACATTCCTGAAGACATGCCCGCCCGATCACGACCGTTACAATCAAGTTCGTCCTCGTCCAACCGAGCTCGTCCAACCGATCTCGGGCGACCGCATGGGCGATCGATGTCACGGGCGATCGATGTCACGGCCGATCGATGTCACGGCCGATCGAGAGGACAACCGATCGGGGGCCGTGGCAATCCGGCGCCGTGGCGTGAAACGGCTAGCCGAATCAACCGAATACTCATGGCGGTCTCCGATGACGTCTCCTTCCGATCCCTCGCCGAACCACGCACGCTCCGCGGCACGTTCGCCGGTGGAGGGCGAGACGGCGGACAGCCGAGAGACGGCGGCCCCGATTCTCCCGAAAGCGGCGGTCGGACGGCTGAGCCTCTATTTTCGCGAACTCCATCGACTCGCCGATTCCGGCCAAACCTCGATCAATAGCCGTGACCTTGGACGCCTCGTCGACGTTTCCCCGGCGGTCGTCCGCCGAGACTTGAGCAACCTGGGGACGATCGGCCGCCGCGGTGTCGGCTACTCGGTCCCCGTGCTCCTGGAGAATCTCGGCAGGGTCCTCGGGTCGAGCGTCCCGTGGGGCGTCTTCCTGATCGGCGTCGGCTCCCTCGGGAACGCCCTGATCCGCTACCGCGGCTTCGCGCGGCTCGGGTTCCGGCTCGTCGCCGCGTTCGATGTCGACCCACGCGTGGTCGGCCAGCACATCGGTGAGATCGTCATTCAACCGCTCGATCACCTCGAATCCGCAGTGAAAGTGTCTGCCCCGGAACTCGCGATCCTGGCCGTCCCGGCCGAACACGCGCAAGAGGTCGTCGCCCGACTCACCGCCGCCGGCATCCGAGGGATCCTCAACTTCGCCCCCACCACGATCCGCGCCGGAGCCGCCACCGCCGTGGTCAACGTCGACCTCGCCAGCGAACTCCAACGCCTCGCCTTCTCCGTCCGACAACTCCCCCCTGCGTCCGCCCCATGACGCTTGCCGAATCCGAACCTTCCCCCCCACGAGGTCCTCTTCAGCTTTACCCGATCTCTTGCTAAACTCCCCAACACTGCCCCGTGGTGTAATTGGCAACACTGCTGATTTTGGTTCAGCCATTCCAGGTTCGAGTCCTGGCGGGGTAGCCTTCCGACTTTTCCGGCGCCGATTTCTCCGGCGCCGCACAGGGCTGAAGGGCCGACACACGCGGACGCTTTTCGACGGCCTTGCGCGAGTGTCGACGGCCTTGCGCGAGTGTCGACGGCCTTGCACGAGTGCCGATGGCCCTGCACGAGCCGAGCGGGATTCGGCTAACCCCCTCGGGCAATGCAATTCTTCTTGGGTATGTCGAACCGGCTCAGACGCCGTGATTGAGTGACGCACCAAGGTGTCCCTCGGTGCGATCCCAAAAAAGCTCTCTCCCGAAAGGGGACACCCACGCCCTTAACGACGCCATGGGGCCAACCCTTTCTCATCGTCACGAGATGTCCTCCTGATCGTCGCGCGAAGCTTGATTCGGCTGTTGTCGCGGGCCCCACGATGTGAGGCAAAGATGAAGAATCTGTTTGCCCACGCGGAACATTCTGCGAAGGCTTGTCGAACCGGAACTTGGCTCCCTTATCCGGCCAGGCCCCGTATGGGGCGAATCTCACGGCATGAGATGGCCCAATCGATCCCCGCAAGGGGTCAGATCGGGCGGTTCATCTCTACTCTCCACGAAGCGATCGGAAGCAAATGCTGCGTCACGATTCAATTCGATACGGCGGTCGCGGCGGCTTTACGCTCATCGAACTCTTGGTCGTGATCGCTGTTATCGGGGTGCTCGTTTCCCTTCTGATGCCGGCTGTGCAATCGGCTCGCGAGGCGGCTCGGCGGATCGAGTGCCAGAACCATCTGAAGCAAATCGGATTGGCGTTTCATGGGCACCACGACGCATTCGGTTTCTTCCCGTCCGGCGGTTGGCAGTGGTCGGATGCCCCAACCTACCTCGACGACAAACCGGCGGTCGGCGAGAAACAGAAAGCCGGGTGGGGCTTCCAAATCCTTCGCTTTCTCGAATCGGGCAATGTGGCCGCGGCGGGCCCCGTCGAGGCGGTCAGCACGCCGGTCCCCACCTTTTTTTGCCCGACCAGGCGAAGCCCCTCGACGGTCACGTACGCCGACAACTACGAACCTCCGTTGACCGGTGAGCCGATTGCGCGGGCGTTGTGTGATTATGCGGCGAGTAATCGGGAGCAAACCGGCGTTGTCCGTCGATTCACACCGCTTCAGTTCGCGGACGTCGTCGACGGGACTTCGAACACGCTGATGGTGGGCGAGAAGCGGTTGAACCGAAGGTTTCTGGGACAGCCTCAGGACGACGACAACGAGGGTTATACCGCAGGTTGGAACGAGGACACGATCCGTCGGACCGACGCGCCGCCTCTGCCGGACCTGTCGCTTCCTGTGGGTGACGGAGACCGACGCTTCGGCTCGTCTCATCCGGGCACGTTCCAGGTCGTCCTCGCCGACGGCTCGGTTCGCGGGCTCACCTATTCGATCGATCCGACGATGTTTGAGCGACTCGGCAACCGGAGTGACGGCCAGCCGGTCGTGGACGTGTTGGAGTGACGTCACGGCTTGCCAGCGGTGCCCGCGTCCGACCGACAGGCCTCATTCACACACTTCCGCAACGCGAGGAGAGTCCAGCATGAACCGTTCCGTTCGAGATGCCAGTTCGTCATGTTCATTCGGGCTAGCCACGCTTTTCATCACGATCATTTCGGGCTGTGGGGGCGACTCCGTTTCGCAACTGACCCGCCAACTTCAAGACCCGAACCCCGAAGTTCGCTACGACGCCGCGAAAGGGTTGGAGGAGTTGGGCGTGGAGGGCCGGGCCGCGGTCCCCGAGTTGGCCGAGGCTCTGGACGACGAGAGTTCGAAGGTTCGATACCGAGCCGCGAAGGCGTTGTCGAAGGTCGAGTTCGGATTGAAGCCGGCGGTGGCCGCACTTGGCGAGGCTTTGGCCGACGAGGAGCGGGACGTCCGATACTACGCCGCGAAGGCACTCGACGACGCCGATGAGGACGCCGAAGACGCTGTCTCTGAGATCACCGCGGCTTTGGAACAGGAAACCGACCCGGAGATCCGCTACTACCTCGTGAAGTCGCTCAAAAACGCGGGGGCTGACTCCGAGAGGGCGGTGGCCGCACTGGAGCAGGCTTCGCGGGAGGGAGACAAGGACACTCGCGAGACGGCGGCCGCGGCGCTGGAAAAAGCCCGCGGATGAATTCCGTCAGGAAGGACTTGGCGATGAGCCGAATCGTTGAGCCATCGATGTCCGATGTCGGTATGAATGATGGAGCAGAGATGACGAGCTCGAACGACACGGATCCGCTGGCCGCGAACGGCGCGGGTCCGATGGCCGCGAATGATACGGATCCGATGGCCGCGAACGACACGGATCCGTTGGCCGCGAGCGGCGCGGTTCCGCTGGTCGCGAACGGCGCGGTTCCGCTGGTCGCGAACGGCGCGGATCCGCTGGTCGCGAACGGCGCGGATCCGCTGGTCGCGAACGGCGCGGGGCACGCCGCGGCGACCGCTGAGTTCCCGGCGACGACGTCATCGCGGCGGCAGAGGCTCGCCCTCTATTCGCACGACACGATGGGGATCGGGCATCTGCGCCGGAACCTGCTGATTGCCAAGACGCTGATGCGATCGGGGCAAGCCGCGGACTGCCTACTGATCGCAGGGGCCCGTCAAGTCGCCGCGTTCTCGATGCCCCTCGGGGTCGACTGTGTTACCCTGCCTTCCCTGTTCAAGCACGCGAGCGGGCGTTATTGCTCGCGGTCACTCCGAATGTCCCTCAGCCGACTCATCGAGCTCCGTTCGGAGATCATCCTCTCGACGCTGAAAGCGTACCAGCCCGACCTGTTCTTGGTCGACAAAAACCCCCGCGGGGTCGCCGGCGAGTTGGACCGTCCCCTCGAAATGCTCAAGGAACTTGGCGGGACACGATGTGTCCTTGGGCTCCGCGACGTGCTCGACACACCGGAGCAGGTTCGCCGGGAATGGCGGCAAGACGTCAGCGACGAGGCGATCAACGCGTTCTACGATGCGGTTTGGGTTTACGGCGACCCGCACATTTACGATCCCGTTCGGGAGTACCAATTTCCCGCGGACGTCGCGTCGAAAGTTCGGTTCACCGGCTACTTCGACCAGCGAAGCCGGTTGGCCCAGGGCCCCGGAGATTTGGCCGAGCGTCCCGAAGATAGCGGGCACAGAAACGACGGGCACAGAAACGACGGGCCCAGAAACGACGGGCCCAGTGACAACGGGGAACTGCTCGCGTCGCTCCGATTGCCCCCGGGTCGGTTGGCGGTGTGCATGGTGGGGGGCGGGCAGGACGGGGAAGGCCTCGCGGACGCCTTCGTCCGCAGCCCTTTGCCTGCGGGGTTCTCGGCCGTCCTCGTGACCGGCCCCTGTATGCCGCCCGACGTCCGCAAACGGCTTCACGTTGCCGCTTCCGAATCCTCGCGGCTGCGAATCGTCGAGTTCACGCCCGACCCGATGCATCTGCTTCAGTCCGCCGAACGGGTCGTGATGATGGGTGGATACAACACCGTGACCGAAGCGTTGTCGCTTGAAAAACGGGTCCTTGTCGTTCCCCGAGTCGTCCCTCGTCTGGAACAGTGGATCCGCGCCGAACGGCTTCGGGAACTCGGGCTGGTCGACGTGTTGCATCCCTCCGATGTCACTCCCGCCGCGATCGGGCATTGGTTGTCGCGGGAACTTGACCCGCACGTTTCGGTCCATCGCCGCTTCGACTTCGGAGGCCTGGCGCGATTGCCCGAACTCCTAGCTGAGCTTCGCACGGCGGACATCCCGGCGGTCGAGGCCATCAACGGGCCCCCGCCGACCGACCGCCGCCCTGCGGCCGTTGTCGTCGCGCCGGCTCGCGCGAAATGATTTCCTCGAAGGTCGAATCCCGAAAGTGCTCCCATGTTGCCATCAACCGATCTCAAGGTCGCCTACCTGGTCAAGCGATACCCTCGGTACTCGGAAACGTTCATCGTGAACGAGATCCTCGCCCACGAGCGGGCCGGGTTGTCGATCGAGATCTTCTCGCTGCGTCCGCCGGTCGACACGCACTTCCAAGACCGAATCGCCTTGGTCCAATCCCCGGTTCGGTATCTGACGGGGACCGCTTCGAAGGCCTCTGCGTTTTGGGATCAGCTTCGCGAGGCGGCAAACATCTTCCCTGACCTGTGGCGACACTTGGACGAATCCTCCGAAGCGTCGGCAGCGGAAGTTCAACAGGCGTTGATTTTGGCCCGGCACGTTCGGAACTCGGGGATCGATCACGTCCATGCCCACTTCGCGACCGAGCCGACAACGGTGGCACGCTTGGCGGCGAAGTTCGCCGGCGTCGGGTATTCGTTTACGGCACACGCGAAGGACATCTTTCACGAAGATGCTTCGCACGACGATCGATGGCAAAAGCTCTGCGACGCTGCGGCCGTCGTGACGGTTAGCGACTTTAACCGAGAGTACCTTCACGAGACGTTCGGTGCGGCCGCCGACCGCGTTCGGCGGATCTACAACGGGATCGATCTGGAGGCGTTGCCCTACACGCCGCCGGCCGAACGCAAACCGGTGATCGCCGCCGTCGGTCGGCTCGTGGAAAAGAAAGGGTTCGATGTCTTGATCGACGCGTGCGGACGACTCGCCGATGAAGGTGTCGAGTTCACGTGTCAGATCGTCGGCACGGGGGATCTGGAACGACGTCTCCGCGATCAGATCGCCCGCCGGGGACTGGAGGGGCACGTGCAGATGCTCGGCCCGCGTCCCCAAGAGGAGGTATTCGCGTTGGTCCGACATGCCGCCGTGTTGGCTGTCCCGTGCGTGGTCGGGAAGGACGGCAACCGGGACGGGTTACCAACCGTATTGCTCGAGGCGATGGCATTGGGGACGCCCTGTGTTTCGACCGACGTGACGGGAATCCCGGAAGTGATCCGGCACCGCCAAACCGGGTTGTTGGCCCGGCAAGGCGATCCGCAGTCGCTCGCGGAGGGGTTAAAAGAGCTGCTCCACGATTCCGCTCTCCGTTTCCGATTGGCCGAATCGGCGCGTGAGTTGGTCGAGCAAGACTTTGAGATCGACCGCAACACCGAAGCGATGCGAGAGATGTTCCGGTCGGCGGTCCTGTCGGATGCCTGCCCTCGGCCCGACTCGCTACGAGAACCGATCGCGTTGCAGGAGAACGTTTGATGCGACTCGCGTATGTGTGTGCCGATCCTGGCGTCCCCGTCTTCGGGCGAAAAGGTTGCTCGGTCCACGTTCAAGAAGTCATTCGGGCGTTGCGACGGCAGGGCGTCACGGTCGAACTGTTCGCGACCCGTTTCGACGGGGAGGCCCCACGAGAGTTGGAATCGGTTCCGACGCACGCGTTGCCCGCCGCACCGAAAGGGGATCCGGGGGTCCGCGAACGGGCCAGCGTCGCGGCGAACGCGACGCTGGCCGAGATGCTCGATCACGAGGGTCCCTTCGACGCGGTGTATGAGCGGTATTCGCTATGGAGCGAGGCGGGGATGGGGCACGCCCGTTCGGCCAACATTTGCGGGCTGCTGGAAGTCAACGCGCCGTTGGTCGAGGAGCAAAAGCAACGTCGATCGTTGGTCGACGAGTCCTCAGCGGAAGCCACTGCCGGTCGCATCTTCGAGGCCGCCTCGGGGTTGCTCGCGGTGTCGCGGGAAGTCGCCGAGTACTTGGTCCGTTCCGGCGTGCAGCGAGATCGAATCCTGGTGACTCCCAACGGGGTCGACGGCGACCGCTTTGCGAACCCGGTTCAGCCAGCCCGGGAACGGCGGCCGGACCAATTCACGATCGGGTTCGTCGGGACGCTGAAGCCATGGCACGGGCTCGATCACTTACTCGACGCGATGGACCGACTGTATCGCGACGACCCGACGGTTCGGCTGTTGATCGTCGGCGACGGTCCGCTGCGAGAATCGCTTCAGGACGAT
Organism: Pirellulaceae bacterium; assembly: GCA_041685355.1. Taxonomy (GTDB): domain Bacteria; phylum Planctomycetota; class Planctomycetia; order Pirellulales; family Pirellulaceae; genus JAWLFY01. The sequence goes on from JAWLFY010000013.1 coordinate 48,036, forward strand.
CTCCTGTCACGCGGGGCGGGACTTGCCGCCGCCGCCGAGTTCGTGGGGTCGGTAGCTCACGACGAGATCCCGGCGTGGTTGACGTCGATGGACGCCGTGGTCGCTCCCTACCCGGATTTGCCCGGCTTCTATTTCTCTCCGTTGAAGCTGTTCGAGTACATGGCGTCGGGTCGGCCGGTCGTCGCCAGCCGAATCGGACAGGTTGCCGAGATAATCGAGGATGGCGTCAACGGAATCCTCACGACCCCCGGCGACGCCGCTAGCTTGGCGGAAGCGTTGCGACGTCTTCGTGTCGACCGTTCGCTGGGCGAGCGGGTTGGCCGCGCGGCGCAGCAGGAGATCTCGGACAACCACAGTTGGGACGCGGTCGTCGAGCGGCTCCTGGGCTGGGGAATGAATCGTCCGTCGAGACGTCACCCGACTCCCTTGAAGGGGGCGTCATGAGGCGGCGCCAGAAGTTGCGCGAAAGCCTTCCGATTCTCGGCCGCGTGTTTGGCCGCTTGTCCCCCTACGTCCGTCGGGAGCGGCCGTTGTTGGCGGGTTCGTTCGCGGCGTTGTTCGCGGGGACCGTGCTGCAGCTGCTTGAACCGTGGCCACTCAAGTTCGTCTTCGACCGGATCATCGCGACGGATGCCCCCACGGGAGACTCTCCATCATGGATCGATTCGGTCGACTCGATGACGCTGCTGACGTTGGCCGCCGTCGCGATGGTGGTGATCACCGCGCTGCGGGCGTTGGCAGACTATTTCAACCGCGTCGGGCTCGCGTTGGCGGGTAACCGCGTCCTGACTCAAGTTCGCAACGACCTCTACTGTCACGTGCAAAGTCTTTCGCTGGCTTTTCACAGTCGCGCCCGCAGCGGCGATTTGGTCGTGCGGCTGATCGGGGACGTCACGCAGATCCGCGAGTGTGTCGTCACGGCGCTGCTGCCGATGCTTGCCAACATTCTGATCCTGGTCGGGATGGTGGCGATCATGTTCGTGCTCGAATGGCGGTTGGCCTTGGTCGCGTTGGCGGTGATTCCGCTGTTCGGGCTGACGACGATCCGGCTTAGCAGCCGAATTCACCAGGTGGCCCGCAAGCAGCGGGAGCGTCAAGGAGCGCTGGCCTCCGCCGCCGCCGAATCGATGGGGGCGATGAAGGTGATTCAAACGCTCTCGCTGGAGGATTCCTTTTCGCGGCACTTCAGCAGCGAGAGCAAGCGAGACTTGAAGGAGAGCGTCAAAGGGAGCCGGCTGTCGGCCCGTTTGGAGCGAACCGTCGACGTCTTGGTCGCCTTGGGGTCGGCGCTCGTGCTTTGGTACGGCGCGCGACTGGTGTTGATGGGGAGATTGACGCCCGGCGATTTGCTGGTCTTCTTGACCTACTTGAAACGCGCGTTCCGTCCGGCGCGGGATTTCGCCAAGTATGCGGGGCGGATTTCGAAAGCGGCGGCGGCGGGCGAACGGGTCGTCGACTTGCTCGGCCGCGAACCCGAGGTCCGTGACCTGCCAACCGCCGTCCCCGCACCCTCGCTGCAAGGTGCGATCCGCTTCGAGGATGTCCAGTTCCGCTACGAGGAGCAGAAGCCGGTTTTTGATCACCTCGACTTGGAGGTGCCGGCGGGAAAATTCGTCGCGCTCGTCGGGCCGTCCGGAATCGGGAAATCGACGCTCATCAGCCTGCTGCTGCGGCTGTACGACCCCCAGGCGGGACGCGTGTTGATCGACGGGCATGACATCCGCGACTTCACGCTCAACTCGTTGCGATCTCAGGTCAGCGTGGTGTTACAAGACAACCTGCTGTTCGCCGCCAACTTGTGGGAGAATATCGGCCACGGGGCGTCGGACGCGTCACACCAGGAGATCGAGGCGGCAGCCCGTTTGGCGAACGCGGACGAGTTTATCGAAGCGCTCCCGGATGGATACGACACGGTGCTCGGGGAACGTGGCGTGACGCTGTCGCACGGTCAACGGCAGCGGATCGCGATCGCGCGAGCCGCGGTGCGGCGGTCACCGATCTTGGTGCTCGACGAGCCGTCGACAGGCTTGGACCGGGAAAGCGAAAACGCGGTGATGGAGGCGTTGCAGCGGCTCGCGACCGACCGAACGACGATCCTGGTGACGCACGACTTGGCCCAAGCGGAACGGGCCGAAGAGATCTTCTTGCTCGGCGGCGGCCGCGTTATCGAGCGGGGCGATCATCACGAGCTGATGAACATCAGGGGCCGGTACGAGTCGCTGTACCAGTTGCGCGGCACCGCCCAACATCATCCGCCCCGCGGCAGTGAGGACCATGCTTTCACCTCCTGACGCCGAACTCGTCGCTCGCGACGACGCGCTCCCCGGATTGGGGCTCGTGTTGGACCCCGGACGGCTCGTCGAAATGCTCCGGCAGCGACGACCGACGATCGAGGGGCCGCTGCGGTATTCGTATCTGCGGTACAAACCCGGCGTCAGCGCGTTGGTCGGCTTCCGGGTCCGGTCCGGCGATCAGGAAATCGACTTTCATGCTCGGGCGCATCGCCGGGACACTCCCGAGAAACTCGGCCTTCCCGGACGCGGGAAGAAGGCGTCTTCGTTCGTCGATACGGAACAGGGCGTCGTGGTCACCCCGTTTCCCTACGACCGCAGGCTGCCGTCGCTTCGGCGGTTTGCCGATCAACGTTGCCGCCAGCGTCTCTTCCGTCGGCTCTTTCCTGACCGTCCCGAATGGGAAGATGTGGCGGTCGAGCAGCTGCGGTACAAGCCGGAACGACGGTTTGTCGGTTGTCTCCGAATCGATGGGACCCCAGCCGCGGTGATGAAGCTCCATCGCACGGCGGCGTTCGCGCAAGCCAACTCGGCCGCGAAGTACCTCGAGTCACGTGGTACGTTGCGGTTACCGGCACGTCTCGGACGCTCGTCACGGCACGGCTTGGTGGTATCGGAGTGGCTGGACGGTGATCTCCTCGATTGCTCGCTAGCCGACCCCGCCTTCGATCTGCGACACTTGAATCGGGTCGGCGACGCGTTGGCGGAGCTTCATGCTCAGCCCGCATGTCGAATGGAGTCGCTGAGTCGAGAACAGGAGATCCGATCGCTCGTCGACGTGGTGGAGGGCGTTGCCATGTTGTCGCCACGACTCGCCCGATACGCCCGAACGTTGGCTCACAAGGTCGCGAACCGGCTTGCCGAACAGCGTCCGCGGCGGAAAGCGATCCATGGAGATTTCTACCCCAAGCAGATCGTCCTCGCGGAGCAACAGGTCGGCGTGCTCGATCTCGACGAAGCGGCTTGTGGCGACCCTGCAACCGACTTGGGAAATTTCCGGGCTCACCTCTGGGCCTCGGTGATCCGGGGAGAGTTGTCGGAGCAGGCGGCGGAGTCCGCGGCGGAGGAACTCGTGGAGGGTTATCGCCGACCACGACACGCGAAGACCCTTCGGCGCGTTGATCTCTACGCCGCGGCAAATCTGCTGCGGCTCACCCCACACCCGTTCCGCAATCGTGATCCGGATTGGCCGAGCCAGACCGAGGCGATCCTGAATCGCGTCGAGCGGATGCTGCGAGTCGACGTCGGTTCGCCCGGTTCGACTTCGAAGCGAACGGAGCGATGCAAGACGAAAGTTGACGACCCGTTCGATCTCCGCACGCGGCCGGAGCTCTCGTTTTTGTCGGAAGCGCTCGACCCGTCGTCCGCATTCGAGCGTCTCGCACCGGTCGTTCGGGATTTGCCCGGCGTGTGCTGGCCGTTGCATCTGACGGAGATCCGTGTGGTCCGCCATAAAGCGGGACGTCGATGTTTGGTCGAATACGAGTTCCGATCCGGTCCCGCCGGCGCCGAGCAGTCGATCACTCTCGTGGGAAAAGTTCGGCTGAAGGGAGTCGACCGATCGACTTGGTCGCGAATGAACCAGCTTTGGAAGCGGGGCCTACACGGAGAAAGCGTTGACGGGGTTTCCGTGCCACGGCCGGTCGCCATGATCCCCGAGTGGCGGATGTGGCTCCAGCAAAAGGTCCCGGGGGCTGCGGCCACCGAGTTGCTCGCGGGGCACAGCGGAGAGCAACTAGCACGTCGCGTCGCCGAAGCGATCCACAAGTTGCATCGACTGGGCCCGCCGGCAACTCGTCGCCATACGGGCACCGACGAACTTCGGATCCTTCAGAAAAAGCTTCCGCTCGTCGCCGATTCGAACCCACGTCTGGAAGGCCGCATCCGCCAGATTTTGGTCGCATGCGAACGAATCGCCGATGACCTCCCGAGCGTTGAGCCGTGCCCGATCCATCGCGACTTCTATCCCGATCACGTGCTCGTTCAGAATGACCGACTACACCTCTTGGATCTCGATCTGTATTGCCAAGGGGATCCGGGGCTCGACGTGGGGAACTTTTGTGCCCACGTCCAAGAACAGAGTTTGCGTCAGCACGGACGGGCCGACGCGATGGCCGACCGCGAGGAGGCGTTGCAAGAGCGGTTCATCGAACTGACCGGGGAGCACGTACGAGAATCCATCGATACGTACCTCACACTCAGCCTCACGAGACACATCTATCTTTCGGGTTTGTTTCCGGACCGTCGACCGTTTACCGAGCGGTTGGTCGAACTGTGCGAAGCGAGGCTTGCCTTGGCAGGTCAAAGTCGGATGACGGCGGTGTCGATGCCCACAGCGGCCCGCCGGTCTGGGGCGTAGGACCCTCCTTTCCCTATCGGGCGAGCCGATTGATCACCCGCAACGTCACCGAGAAACTGCCGCTGCGGAGAGAACCGTCTAACCAGGATTCGCGTAAGCATCGGTCGGGAAATATCTGTCCGGCTCCTCCGACCCGCCGAGCGGTGAGACCGGCCTGCTCGCGCCGTTCCGCGACTGCGTGGGTCGATTGCCATCCGCCGCACGGACAGGAAGCGGAGACAGCCGACAGTAAATGCCCGAACGCTGCCTACCTATCGTCCCTGACTCATCGCCGCAGCGGACGATAATCCGGGTGATCCTTCGGCGCATACAACCGCCTGGCTTTGGACCGGCCGCCTCGCCAAATGTCGTATTCCGGTTCGGCGTACTGATCGAAAAAGGCATTTAGCCGCTCGGCCAATTTTGCTTGCTCGGACGCGACCTGCGGTTGCCCATAAAGGTTGAATCGCTCGTGAGGGTCGTTTTTCATATCGTACAACTCACCGGGTCCGTCCGGGCTCCGCCGCTCGACGTACTTCCAGTCCTCCGTGCGGATCGATCGGCACCCTTCCATTTCGTAGACCATTTCCGTCTCCCATTGCGGCTGGGGCTCGCCGCGTAACGTGGGCGCGAAACTCCGGCCGGGCGACTTCGGCTCGGACGCCATTTCGTCGGGAAGGCTCAAATAGTCGAGCAGGCTGGGCAGGAAATCGTAATTGGCAACCAGCTGATCGCTCGTTCCCGGCGGGATTCGGCCGGGGTGGCGAAAGATCAACGGTACCTGCATCATCAAATCGTGAGCGGCGAACGGACGGGTGTGATCGCCCATCCCGAAGAAGCCGTTCTGGCCTCCCATCCAGCCCTGGTCTCCGGCAAAAATGACCAGCGTGTTCTCGTCCAGCCCGTGCCGGTCGAGCGTTTCGAGGACAGTACCGACACCGTCATCGACGCCACTGACCTCGGCGGCGACCCGCCGAATGCTCGTCAAATTGTTGTGGAAGTCGCGATTGTTGTACTGCCAAGGGTGAATCGAATCTCGCGGGAACGACGGCAGGAACTTGTCCGCATAGTAATCGGCGTGTCGATTCCGCGCCGGCTGCCGCAGGCTTTGTCCCAAGCAATAAGGCCCGTTGTAGGGCAGAAACAGGAAAAACGGACGATCTCCACCCTTGTTCTGCTCGATGAACTTCACGGCATGCTCGGTCCACAAATCGGTGAGGTACTTGGGACTCTTTTTGATCTGGCCGTCTTCGATAATCGGATCGTCGTAGAAGTTCTGCGTACTCCCGTGGACCATCGTGATCCAGTACGAGAAACCGTCCTGTGGGGTCTCGTTCGCTCCCAAGTGCCACTTTCCCGTCAACCCACAGACATAGCCTTGTTCGTGCAGGATCTCCGGTAACGTCCGAAACTCCTCGAGCGTGTAGTAGGCCTCGGGCCCGACCATGTACTTGTTATCGAGGAACGAATGCAGCCCGTGCTGCGACGGGATCAGTCCGGTCAGGTAGGTCGCCCGAGTCGGCGAGCAGACCGGATTGCTGCTCATCGCATGCGTAAACCGCATCCCGTCGGCAGCCAGCCGATCGATGTTCGGTGTGCGAATGTCCCGATTCCCGTAGCAGCCGAGCGTCCAAGCACCGTGATTATCCGTCAATATAAAAACGACATTCGGTCGCTCGGCGGCCGACAACCGCAAGCTTCCCAAACATACCGAGATGCCAATCAGAAAAAGTCCGAAGCGATTCATCAAAGGCCTCCCACGACATCGCAAGTTTTTTCTCAACGGTAACCGGTCTGTTCGAGCCAATCTCGACTCGCTCAAGGTTGATAGGTCGACTCCGGGAAATCCGCGGCCCGCGACCCGTCTCGGCTCCGCAGATGGGCGCCCGCCCCGCGTTTGAGCCCAAACGGCACGCAGGTCGCATCCTCGTCAGCGAGCCGCTTGTGGAGGGCTTGACGCATCGCCCGGATGCGTTCTCGGTGAACTGGGTCGTCGATCAAATTTCGCCGCTCATCCGGGTCGTCCTGGAGATCGTAGAACTCGTCCGTGTCCCAAATACCGTGGTACTGAATCAGCTTGTAGCGGTCGTCCCGCAGGGCGAACGTCGTCGGGGTCTGCGGGAAGCCGTGCTCCCAGTAATACTCGTATAGCAGCTGCCGCGGAGGCCGATCGGTTCGGTCAGGAACCTGCAGCAAGTCGAGAAAACTGCGGCCGTCCATCGTCTCGGGCGGCTCGATCCCGGCCAGCTCCAAGACGGTCGGGGCCACATCGATGTTGGCGACGATCTCCTCAACGCGGGCCGACCGCGGGACAAGGGCGGGAGCGGCCACCAGCATCGGGATGCGAATCGAAGGCTCGTAGGCGCAACGCTTGTCGATCAAGCCGTGCTCGCCCCACAAATGCCCGCCATCGCTCGTAAAAATCACCACGGTATTCTCGGCCAGCCCATGCCGCCGCAGTGCCTCCCGAACTCGGCCCAGACTTTCGTCGATCGATAAGATCATCTCGCAGTAGTGGCGGTACATCTGCGCGACGGTCTGACCGGAGCGGCCGTGGTACGGGTACTCGACGCCATGCCAGCTGTTTCGCTGGTTCTGCACCCACCGTGGCTTGCCCCGTCGGTTTTCCGGCGTATCGGACATTGTCGACGGCATCTCCAGCGGCGCGTCCCGGTAGCGGTCCCGGTGACGTTCCGCGGGATCGTACAGCCCGTGTACCCCTTTATGAGATAGGTAGAGCAGGAACGGTTGATCGGGGCGCTGCTCCCCAATCCACCGCACCGAGTGATCCGTCAGTTCGTCGGTCATGTACTTCGTTCGCGGCACCTGACGTCCGTTGACGTTCAGCGTCTGCCCGTCCGGTGCATAGGTGCCTTGACCTTTGAAACTGACCCAGTGATCGAATCCCGGCCGCGGCTCGTCGCTCGAACCGCCCATGTGCCACTTGCCAACGAACGCCGTCCGGTATCCGTGCTGGCGAAGAAGTTGGGGAAACGTTCGTGTCTGCTCCGACATCCGCCTCTGGTTGTCGATCACGCCGTGATGATGCATGTACTGACCGGTCAGAAACGAAGCCCGTGACGGGGAACAGAGCGAGGTCGTGACGAAGGCGTTGGTGAAACGCACGCCCCCGCTCGCCAGATCGTCGAGGTGAGGCGTTTCGAGAAACGGATGGCCGGCGAATCCGAACGTGTCGTGTCGGAGGTCATCGATCAGGACGATCACCACGTTCGGCGAACTGTCCGACGCGTCATCGCCCCAAGCCGCAGCGGGCGCCAGCAATAAGAGTGCGAGTGCCGACCAACGGCCCAGTTGGCCCAGTCGATCGCGGATACGTTGACGACGGGTCCATTTACACTGCCGCAATTTGTTCACCTTGAAGTTGTTCCCGATCAATTTGCGAACTCCGGCTCAGTCCCGGAAGCAGCGGTACAGCGTCATCAGGGCCAATGAGGTGCCATATGGCTCGTGGTAGTCGTACAGCGGGTAATCCCACCACGCCCCGTTCTCTTCTTGCAGCGGCACGATCAGTCTCGCGAGCATTTCGCGGTACGGTTCGCGCGATTCCGCCGGCAACACATCGATCGACATCGCGGCGTAGTAGTGCCCGTAGTAATAAAAGTAGCCGGCGACCTGGAACCAGGCTTCATGGGGGATCGGTCGCTTGCGTCCGATGTCGAGCCATCCGTTGCGTTCGTACAGCCGGACGAGCCAGTGTTCGATGACGTGGTCGGTCACCGCTTCGTCACCCCAAATCCGCAGCGCCAAGTTACAACACTGGCTTCGCCCCAAGCTGCCGCCGGGTCGGTTGATGCCCCGCATCGGCCGATCCTTCAGGTACTCACCATACAAATAGGTGAAGTCCGACTTCTGCTGGCGGTGGATCGCGGCGATCGCTCGGTCCACGATCCGCGATGACGGTTCGATCCCGATCTCGCTCGCCTCGTGGAACGCGACCAACACGGTCCCGCCGACGAAGCTGATCGAGCTGGAGGTGGGCTGCTTGGCTTGATAGCGGAAATCGTAATAGCCCCATCCGCCGTCGACCGATTCGTACCGCCCGAGCTTTTCCATTTGGTCACGGATCAATTCTTCGATCCGATCGCGTCGGCCTCCGTCGCCGGGTTCGCGGCGGTGGAGTCGCACGAGTGCCTGGATCGAGTAGGCGTGGCCCCACACGTTGTAGATCGCGTCACCGGTGGCACGACGGAGGTTGGGCAAATGCTCGAAGAGCCACGCCTCGGCCCGCTCGAGCGAGACGTCGACCTCGGCGTCAAGTTCCGACGACACATCGACAGCGGCGGTCTCTTGCAACTCCGCCAACGCGGCGATGCAGAGCGACGTCGTCGCGGCCCGGAACGCGTGATGCGCCCCCGGTACTGGGGCGTAGATGTTGAGCCCTTTCGTCCGCGTCGCCGACCCCCACGAACCGTTCGAATTCTGGGCGTCGAGCAGGAACCGGACCCCGTCGCGGACCGCTCCACGAAGCGCCTCCGAATCGACCGGATCGACGTCGGGCAACTCGGGCGGCTGAGCGAACGGCGACGCCTCGGCCGAGGTGGTCTCCTCGGTCGAGTCAGGAACCGAGGGAGCTTCTTGAGCGCTGGCCATGCCGCTCAGGATGACCCAACACGCAACGAAAATTCCAAGAGCGGAGAGGGTGGCAGATCCGAGAACGGATCGGCGAATCGCGGGGATGTGGTGGCCGCTCATGCGTCGTCGTCCTTTTTCTCGTCGTCCGTGTCGTCTTCGTCGTCTTCGTCCTTGTCGTCGTCGTCATCCTTGGAGTCATCCTTCTTGGACTCGTCGTCATCCTTGTCGTCGCCATCCTTCGACTTGTCCTTCTTGGACTTGTCCTTCTCCGAATCGTCACCTGGTTCCGACTCCACTTCGTCGGTTTCGAATTCGACGCTGCATCCCATCCCGGGACGAATCCTCTCGGCGTCGTCATTCAGGTTGACGGTGACGAGGCAATCGAACTTGCCCGCGGCGTAGGGGACGGTCGCGATCGAACGGACCGTGCCGCGGAGCGACTGTTCAGGAAGCGAGTTGGGGGTCACCTGGACGCGATCCCCTTTGCCAACATGACGCAGGTGCTCTTCGGGGACGGTGAGTCGCACCCGTAGTGGCCGAGGCGGGACGATCGTGGCGATCACTTGGTCGGCCGAGACCGACTTGCCGGGTTCCAGCTCCGACGGCTTGTCGCCGACGGCGCCGCGGTTCAGTGGCCCGTGGAAGACGATTCCGGCGGTCGGGGCGGCGATCACCAATCGGTCACGCTCCTCACGAAGCTCTTCGAAATCCTCCAGTTGTTCGGCGAACTTTTTCCGCTGGCCGTCCAATTCGAGCTCGCGTCGTTTCCGAGCGAACTCGAGCTCTCGGCGTTTCGTCTCATACGCCATCTCGGCCCGCCGCAACTGGGCTTCCTGGTCGACTTCGGTCCGTGGGATCAATTGCTCGATTGACCGGGTCGTCTGGTTTTCGGTCCCTTCCAAACGGAACCGGGCGTTCTCGACGGCTTGCTCGGCACGTTTCAAGACGATCTCTTCCGATTCCTCGGTCAAATCGTCTTCGCGGTACATCTTGCGAAGCTGTTCGAGTTCTTCCTCCGCGTTGGCCAGCGAGAACTCGGCGTTCTTTCGGCTGAACTCGGCGGACTTGACCTGATAGTCTCGGTCGACGCGAACGAAATGGTCGTGGTCCTGGCGTGCCCGCTCGCGCGTCCGTTCCGCCGCCTCCCGGTCGAGCTGCTGCGCCTCGAGAAACTGCTCATGTTTGAACTCCGATTCGCGAAGTGCGACCTCGGCGAGCCGAAGTTCCCGTTCGGTGTCTCGGATCCGCTTGTCGACCTCCTCGGTTTCGAACCAGACGACGTTGCGTCCCTGCTCGATCGAGGTCCCGTGCGGGACGATCCGTTTGATCTTCAGCGATTGGATCTCTTCGGTGTCCGGCTTCACTTCGACCGCTTTCGGAGATTCGAAGACGCCATCGATCTTGACCGTGGCAGGCGATTTCGACTTGGACTCCGAGTCCGACTTGGCTTCGTCCGCGTGGGCCGCGGCCGACAGCCACGACGCGGTCAGAAGAACGGGCAGGATCGACGTTCGGCCGGCGCGTCGAGCAAACTTGGACATGGGGCCACTCCGTCTCGTTGTTGAAGGCAAGGTTCTTGGGCGATCGAACCCTATCCTACCTCGTCGAGACGGAGCGAACGTCATCCGTCTCGACCCGGACGGCGGCGGGGATGCCGACGGGCAGCGGGTGCGTCTCGGGATGCAGTGCGTTGGCTAAGATCTCCAAGCTGTCGACCAGTCTCGGCCCGGGGCGGCTGAAGTAAGCGGAACCGTCGACGACGTAAACTCGCCCGTTTCGCACACACCGGAGTGCTTCCCAACCGGGGAAGGACCGTAAAATTGGGACGTCTTGCATCGTCCGTTCGACATCGAACCCGCAACACGCCAACACCATCACCTCGGGGTCGGCGGCGATGATTTGCTCCCACTTGGTCGTCACCGACCGCTGGCCGGCCGCGCCGATCGCCTCGCGTCCGCCCGCTAAATCGACCAATTCGGGACTCCAGTGGCCGGCGTTGAACGGCGGGTCGATCCATTCCAGCAACATCACGCTCGGTCGATCAGGGATCGAGCGTGTCCGTGCGGCCACCGTTTCGACGCGCCGCCGCAATCCGGCGATGACCGCCTCCGCCGCCGATTCACACCCGGCCGCGTCCGCGACTTGGCGGACGCACTGGAAGACATCGTCGAGCCGTGACGGTTGCAGATTGATGACACGGGGAGCCCCGGGGAGCGACCGAATCGCCGCGACGATCTCACTCTCGGCGACGGCGCACACGTCGCACAGCGATTGGGTCACGATCAGATCGGGGGCGAGCGACTGCATCAGGGACAGTTCGAGCGAGTAGAGCGCCGGTTCGGTCGCCAGTCGTTCACGGACGAGCGAGTCGATCTCATGGCTGGTCGCGTCGTGTGGGATCCGAGTCCCGGTGACGTGGGGCAAGCCCGTGACATCGGACGGATAATCGCATTCGTGGGTGACGCCAACCAACTGATCACGAAGCCCGAGGGCGCAAACGATCTCGGTCGCACTGGGGAGCAGGGAGACGATTCGCATGTGACGGCAGGAACGTGGGGAAGTTGAGACTCGCGAGGTTCGCTGAGATCGTAGCCGTTGGGGGAGTCTCTCGGTTCCCTAAAAAAAGCCGAGCCGGTTGGTCGCCGGCTCGGCTCGTGTCATTCGAAACTCAAAAGTGAACCGCTTGATCAGAGCGCATCGCCTTCAATAACGAATTCCGGGAACGGAACGTTACTACTCTTCCCACGGGGCGTCATCAATGCTTGATAGACACGGTACTCGACTTCGTCCGTGATGAACCGCACCGTCCCGTCAGCAAATGCCATATTGACGCCGCCGGTATGTGCGGACGAGGGACGAGCGAGATCAGGAGGAGTCAGACCGGCTCCTCCACCCTGCACCATCTGCAAGCTGAACTTGTCGCGCTCCGCGGGCGATCCGTTGATCTCGTGGACAGGCAAGGCTGCCGGATCCGCTTGATGCCAAACCATACCGTGGACGTAACGGGAATCGCCGGGATAGGCCACCGGTGCCGAAGTTAGATCAGCCGGAGGATTGAGAAATCCTGCACGGTGCCAAGGCATCGCTTGCAAGTTTTCGCTAAACAGGACAGTGTATCCTTGGCCATCTTTCAAATCGTCAATCGTGACTGCGTCACCTGTCGGAACGTCATTGCCGCTGCTGTTGACGGAACCACGTAACCGATTGACGAACACTCCGTTCGATTTGTTCATTGACTGAGCGAACGACAAATTCCCAGCTGGGTGGGCCCCGTTATTCGAAACATAGCTGTTGCGGCCGTTATCGCCTCGGATCGTTGGGCTGCTGGGACACTGCATGATCTCGAGGTTCGGTGCTGCGGCCGAAGCGTACCCGTTACCACTCGCCCCTGAAGTCGGTTCCAGCAATTCGCTTTCTGTTTCCGTAATGATGGGATATCGATCTTCCGACCAACGTTCGAAAATGGGCTGTCCGTCGAGGTAGGGGAGAAGCGAGACCGCCCAAGTCCCCACTTTCAGATGTGAAGGCACCGCGGGCCCGTTTGGGGCGGCAGGATCGGTTCCTCCCTGAAACGTCCCAAAATCTCGGACCCATCCTGGGAATTCCCCTTTCTGGTTCTCGTGCTGGATCGCCGCGAGTCCGAGGTTGCGGAGATTGTTACTGCACTGTGCCCGACGGGCCGCTTCCCGGGCCGCGTTGACCGCCGGCAAGAGCAGCCCCGCCAGGATGCCGATGATCGTGATCACGACCAGCAGCTCGACGAGGGTAAACGCGTTCCGGGTCGTTTTCCGTTTCATGGGGGCGCTCCTTGAGCGAGATAAGTTGAGGTGAGCGCTTTGGGACTCGGTCGGGGCTCTGGGAGTCCAGCAGTCCGCGGGGGCATCCGGCCGATCGGTGTGGCGCTCAATCGCCAGAGTGGACAGTGTCAGCACCCGATTATCGCAAGTCTGCGCGCCGGTTGCAAATCACCGCCGGCCGGATTTTCTTGCGAGACACACCCCGAAAGGGTGG
>JAWLFY010000239.1:0-4932 GCA_041685355.1 Pirellulaceae bacterium
GATTTAAGTGGCGTACTGCACCACTGATTGGTACTTTACCCTTTTGCAGGGCCCCCGTTTGGGTTTTGTGCTGGTGGTGTTTCTTTGTTCGTACTTTTCCACTTGACGTGCGACGGAGATTCCGCCCGAAGAAATCGGATCGAAGTGGCAACGATCGGTTGCCGCGGACAAGCCGACCGATATCGTCCTTCTTTTTCAATTGGAGATTTGGTCATGTCCATCGTGTTTTCTCCCCGCATCAGGCGGGCGTTCACCTTGGTGGAATTGCTGGTGGTGATCGCGATCATCGGGGTGTTGGTCGGGTTGCTGTTGCCGGCGGTGCAGCAGGCTCGCGAGGCCGCGCGGCGAATGCAGTGCAGCAACAACCTGAAGCAGCTCGCGTTGGCGGTTCACAACTACGAGAGTACGTTCCGGAACATCCCTTCGCGTCAGCAAGGGACGGGAACGATCCGCTCGGGTCAGCAGAGGTTGCGGCTCAGCGGGTTCGCGGTGTTGGCACCGTTTTACGAGCAGCAAGCGGTTTACGAGCAGATCGACCAGGCTCAGAACTCGCCGTGGGCGAACAGCCCGTGGTGGAACGTCGTGTTGGACACGTTGAATTGCCCCAGCGACGCGGGGAACCGCCAGCCTCACGGGGGCGGACCGCGGGGTACGATCAGTTACGGGTTTTGCGCCGGTGACGGTTACGAGTCTTCGGTGGTCGACCCGTCCGAGCGGACGGACCAGGGGCTCTCGAACCAGCGACGCCAGATGTTAAACCGCGGGATGTTCGGGCGGCTGAGTTATCACAAGTTCCGTGACGTGACCGACGGCTTGAGCAATACGCTGATGCTCTCGGAGCGGTCACGTCCGGCTCACAACCGGGACCTCGGGATGGCGGCGGTCGACGCCTCAGGCGACCCGTCCACGTTCAGCCCGATCAGTTGTGCCACGCTTTTCGTCGGGGGTCGGTACCCGGAGACCGTTCCGGTATTCACCCAGGACACCTCCCCGGGTTACCGCTGGGGCGACGGCACGGCGTTCTTCCACTCGGTCACGACGATCCTTCCGCCGAACTCGGCGGTCTGTTTGATCGGCAACCCGGCGTGGCAAGCGGGCGGCGGACACTATGGCCCGGGTCTTTGGACGGCGACCGCGGACCATACCGGCGGTGTGAATTGTGCGCTGGCAGACGGGAGCGTCCGCTTTGTCAGCGAGAACATCGACGCGGGGAACTTGTCGGTCGTTGCCCCGGCACCGAACGCCGGTGGCCCGAGCCCTTTCGGAGTCTGGGGGGCGTTGGGGACGAAATCGGGAGCTGAGACGTTACCCGAGTTTTAACCTCCATCCCTTCCACCGTTAGGAAATTGAAAGCATGAGCGTTGTATCTCACTCCCTCCGTCTGGCCCTGGTCGTGGCGTTGGCCGTCTCGTCGTCGGGCTGTTTCAGCGGCGATGACCGGTGGACGAAGGATCTTCCGGAAACCGTCGAAGCGTCCGGCGTCGTTCTGCTCAAGGGCGAACCGGTCGAGGGGGCATCCGTCGTGTTCGCCCCGGTCGAACCGGGCGAGCACGCGGCCCGCGGCCGGACCGATAAGAACGGGAATTTTTCGATGCAGGCGTTTCCTTCGAAGGAGGGCGCCGTTCCCGGCAAGTACCAAGTCGCCGTCAGCAAGACGATCGAGACGACGATGACGTACGACATACCGGCTGAAGCGAGCGAAGACGCCGAGCACGCCGAAGAGGCGGCCGAGGGGCGTACCGAGGAAGGGGTCGGGTGGAAGAACATTCTGCCCCAGCGGTACGCCAGCCCACTTTCGTCGGGACTGGAGATGGAAGTGCCCGCCGACGGCACGGATTCGCTGAAGATCGAGCTGGACGATTAACGCGGAAGGACCGTCTAGTCCGCGTCTTGCAAATGGCTCGCGATCACCTGCCGCAACGTTTCCGGATTGATCGGCTTGCTGACGTAATCGTCCATCCCCGCGTGAAGGCAACGTTCCCGATCCCCCTTTAACGCGTTGGCGGTCAACGCGACGATCGGGACGTGCCGACCGCTTCCCGAACGCTCTTCCCATTTGCGAATCTCCCCGGTCGCGGTGAACCCGTCCATCTCCGGCATCTGGCAATCCATCAGGATCATCGAGTAAGTCGGGTTCCCGGTGAATGCCGCGAGGGCCTGATCACCGTTGACGACCAAATCGCAGGTACAGCCGAACAACTTGATTAATTCGACGATGTACAACTGGTTCACCTGGTTGTCTTCCGCGACCAGCAAGTGTCCGCGGAGTGGTGCCGTGGCTTCTCCGCCGCGTAAACCCGCCGCCACCGGGGGCGGCGGCGAACCGGCCTCCGAAATGCTCGCGGGCTCCGCCGACACGACGCGATTCGCCATGGCCGTGTCTTCCGCAACCGCAACCTCGGCCGCTTCCTCGAGCGAGTCGGTCACGATGGGGGCCGGGATCTCGAACCAAAACTCCGTGCCGACACCTGGCTGACTTTCAACACCGATCGTTCCCCCCATCAATTCGACCAACCGGCGACAGATCGATAATCCCAGACCGGTCCCGCCAAACTGGCGGGTGATCGAACTGTCGACTTGGGAGAACGGGCGGAACAGGCGGTCCCTTCGCGATTCGGGGATCCCGATCCCGGTATCTTGAACCGAAAACCGGAACCGGCCGGTCTCCGTTGGCGAATCGGAGTCTCTTTCCGCACGCGTGTCGATCCGGCTTCCTCGCACCGTCACGCATCCCTCCGGAGTGAATTTGATCGCGTTTCCGATCAAGTTCACCAGCACCTGCCGCAGCCGATGCGGATCCGCCTTGACTTGAATCCCGAGGTCACCGGCGAGTTCCACCGCGAGCTCGATGCCGCGATCGTTGGCGGACCCTTGAAACAGGTACACCGTATCGCCGAGCAACGTATCGAGACGGCAAGGCTGTCGATCGAGTTCCAGCTTTCCCGCTTCGATCTTGGACAGATCGAGGATGTCGTTGATCAGTTGCAACAAGAGCTGACCGCTCCCCTTGCTCGCCCTCACGAACTCTTTTTGCCTCTCCGTCAGTTCCGTGGCCTCCAACAGATCGGTCATCCCGAGGATGCCGTTGAGCGGCGTCCGCAGCTCGTGGCTCATCGTCGTCAGGAATTCACTCTTCGCGAGACTCGCCGCCTCGGCCACCCCTTTCGACTCCCGCAACGCCTCTTCGGTCAGTTTCAACTCGGTGATGTTTTCGTGGGCGACCAACGCGTGGATCTTCGCGTCCAGCATGAAGCGGTTGATGCGGCACTGGAACCATCGCTGACGATCGGGGGAGTGACACGGATACTCGTGGCTCGCCTCGGCGATTTCACCCCTCAGGACACGCCGCAGCGATGTCATGATCGGATTGGTTTCGGAGTCCGGCGTCTCAGGCTCGTTGTCGACACCTTCCACGTTGTTGTTCTTCGACTTCGAAGACGCGGGCGATGACGTGCAGCCCGTTGACAGGTAGTTCGACCCCTCACTGACCCTCCGCCAATCGGCGCCGTTCTCGGCGGCGAAATCCTTCCATGATCGGTTTGTCGCCAAGATCGTCCCGTCGGGCGCGACGACGGCGACATGGGACGAGAGCGCATCGAGGGTCGCACGGTTGAACCGCTCGCTTTCGGCGAGCAGCGCCGTCCGCTGTCGGATTCTCTGTTCGAGATCCGCGTTGAGCCGATCGAGACTCTCCTGCTTGAACACACGGTCAACGTTTTGGGCGATCACGTCGGCGACGGATCGGAGCGATTTCAGACGATCGGAATCGGGACCCGATTCGCCATGGATGGCGATCACGCCGACGCAGCGGTCGTCAACCGTGAGCGGAAACCCGAGAATGCGAAAGCGAAGCGGGTTGCCGCGATCGAGGCGAGATGCGGCATCGTCATCCAAAGCGTGCGACGAGTGGACGGTCGCATCGTCGTACGGACCGGCCGCCAACGGTTGCCGCAGCGCGACGACCTGGCCAAACATCCCCCTGTCCGACGGGACCCTGGTCCCAAGCGGCGCGCGGCGAAATCCTTCCTCGGACACGAAGTCCCCGCCGCTGTCGGCTCGTAGTTCGAGTAACCCTTCGTCGTTTTTCGCGATCCACACTTGCACGAGACTGACGTCAAGAAAGTGGACGATCGCGTCGGCGCAATGACGGAGTGCGCGTTCGAAATCTCCGCCACGAGCGAGCGCCGTCCCGACCGAGGAACGGAATTCCATCTCTTCGGCGTGTTGCTGCAACTGCTTCGCCGCGAGCTTTCGATCGGTGATATCTTGCTTGATGGCGACGAAGTGGGTGATCGTCCCGGTGTGGTCACGGACCGGAGTAATCGTGCCGTGTTCGTCGTACAGGAATCCGTCCTTGCGACGGTTGATGAACTCCGATTTCCAAACCCGACCCGCCAGGATCGTTCTCCAAAGCTCCGCGTAGAGAGCCTCGTCGTGCATCCCCGATTTGACAAGGCTCGGCGTCTGACCGACCGACTCCTCCGCGGTAAACCAGGTCATCTCAGTCCACGCCTCGTTGACCCATTCGATCGTCCCGCGTTTGTCGGTGATCACGATCGCGTCCGCCGCGGCCTCGAGCGCCGCCGACCGGACCGTCAACTTGTCGATCGACTGTTGACGCTCGGCCACCACGCCGAGCGTGTCGGCCACGACCGACAGCATCCGCTTATCTTCATCGTGCCACCGGCGGGGATGTCGACAATCGTCGAACCCGACGAAGCCCCACAGGTGATCCCCGGTAAAAACCGGCAGGATCAAAATCGATTTGATGTTCTGGCTGTCCAGGATCGCCCGCTCGGGGTTCGGCAGATCCGTCGCGATCGCCTCGTAAGTCTTTCGCGCCAGCAGCGTCGGGACGAGCGTCGGGGCGGCGTCGTCGTATCGAAGCTTTTGCAACGCCGCGTCGTCGAGATTCGATTCAACCCCCTCGGC